>NZ_DIIQ01000053.1:131287-131494 GCF_002420785.1 Pseudomonas sp. UBA5666
GCCCGGAAGGTGAGGGTGCAGATTGCGTGCAAGCAGCTGTATCACGATCGGGAGGAGGTGACGTGTCATTTGCGGCGGGTTGATTTGAAGGGGCGGTGAGGGTCTGGCTGGCCTGGGAGGTTGAGTCAGTTGTAGCTGTACTGCCTTCAACTAAATTGACATTAGGCTGGAAAGCAGGCCGACTCGTGCCGTTGCCGTTGCCGTTGC
>NZ_DIIQ01000038.1:0-24488 GCF_002420785.1 Pseudomonas sp. UBA5666
AGAGCAAGAGCAAGAGCAAGATCAAGATCAACAGTAAGCCGTTAAACTCTCCTTAGTGGAGCCATCTGGGTACGCGTAATAGTTATATTCGGAACAGTGGTCACGATATCTGCTGGGTATCTAGCAACTTGTAGGAGCGGCCTAGTGCCGCGATGGGCCGCAAAGCGGCCCTAAAAGACTCAAACACGAAATAGGAACTTTTGGATTTACTGCGCGGGTCCCCGCGCCGGTCCAGCGCCCCCTACAAGTCCGCTCCATGCCCGCACCACCGCAACGATTGCCAGCCCTGCACCGGCTTACTTAACCAAGCCCGCAAGAGGACAATGCAACACCAGCTTCGCCCCTCCCAGCCGACTTTCACCGATCTCCAAACCAAACCCATGCAAGTCCACGATCGCCGCCACGATGGACAGACCCAAGCCGAAGCCCACATGCCGATGCCCCTCGTCGCTGCGATAGAACCGCTTGAGCACCGCAGTACGCTCCTGTTCCGCAATGCCAGGTCCCGTGTCTTCCACAGCCAAGTGCACGCCCGTGTCATCTTGGGAGGCTGCGATCTGTACCTGTCCTCCTTCAGGCGTAAACTTGATGGCGTTGCCCACCAGGTTGGCCAGCGCCTCGAACAACAGCTCGCGGTCGCCATGCAGCGCTGCCAGCTGCCCTGGTTGATGCAAGGTCAATTGGATGCCACCGTCCTCCGCCAATGGCAGGTAGAAATCGTGAAGTTCCACCAACAGGTCATGTGGGTCCAGCTGCGTGAACCCTGCACGACGCTGGCGATCTTCCAATTCGCTGATCCGCAACAGCCCGCGAAAACGGGCCATTAGCGTATCGGTTTCACCAATGGCTTGGTCCAGCGCCTCCGCCTGGGCGGTATCGGCATCGCTTTGCTGGCGTATCCGGTACAGCTGCGCGCGCAGCCGCGTCAGCGGCGTACGCAGGTCGTGGGCGATGTTATCGCACACACCCTTGACCTCGTGCATCAGGCGCTCGATGCGGTCGAGCATGGCGTTGACGATGGCAGCCAGCATGTCCAACTCATCGCGCCGTGCCGACAGCGGCAAGCGATGGGTCAGGTCGCCCGCCACGATCAGTTCGGCCTGGGCCTGTACCGCACGGATGCGCTTGAGCGGCCTGCGCCTGAGCAGGTACCAACCTGCAAAACCCGGGATCAGCGTCAACGAGATGCCCCACAGCAAGGCGTCGAGGATGATACGTGTGACGACGAACAACGAGCCGTTGTCCCGGAACAACACCAACCAACGGCCATCCTGCACCTTGATCGCCACCGCATCGCAGCTATGGCGCGGCATGTTCGGATCGTCGGCATTCAGGCAGCGCTTGAGCTCGTGAATCTTGCCGTCCAGTGCCAGCTCAGGGGGCAGGGTACGCACACTGCCGCCCAACGGGTTGAGTTGCGCGTCGAACAGGCCATAGGCATCGAAACTGCGTTCTTCGAACGCCTGGCTGGCGATCAGGGCGTCGTCCAGTTGCTTGCCGCTCATGTGCGCGAACAGGTGTTGGCGCTGCAGCATCGAATGCCGGGTGAGTTTGTTCAGGTAGCTGGAAACCTCGAAGTACAGCACCCCCATGAGGATGCTGCTCCAGGCCACGAACAGAAAACTGTAAAGCGCCAGCAGCCGGCTCGTGGACGAACTCCAGCCCTTAGACGGGTTCAGCAATGGCATAACCGGAGCCCCGTACGGTACGGATCAACGGCGACTGGCCAGGCAGGTCGATCTTCTTGCGCAGGCGGCCGATGTGCACGTCAATGAGGTTGGTGCCTGGATCGAAGTGATACCCCCAGACTTCCTCGAAGATCATCATCCGCGTGATGACCTGACCGCTGTGACGCATCAGGTATTCGAGCAGTTTGTACTCGGTGGGGAGCAAATTGAGCGTGTGCTCGCCGCGCCGGGCTTCATGGGTGATGAGGTCCAGCTCCAGGTCGGCCACCTGCAGCTTAGTCTGCGTCATGGGCACACTGTTGCGGCGCAGCAAGACTTCGACGCGCGCTGCCATCTCGTCCGAGGCGAACGGCTTGGTCAAGTAGTCGTCGCCGCCTGCACGCAGGCCCCGCACCCGTTCATCCACGTCCGACAGCGCGCTGATCATCAGAATGGGCGTGGCGATCTTGAGATTGCGTAGGGTGGTGACGATGGTCAGCCCGTCCACCTCCGGCAACATGCGATCAAGGGTGATCAGGTCATAACCACCGGCGATGGCCTTGGCCAGGCCCTCGCGGCCATTGTCGGCCCAGTCAACGTCCAAGCCATGGCTGTTGAGTTCAGCGACGATTTCCTGACCGGTGACGGCGTCGTCTTCGATGGTGAGTACGCGAGGCATGCGGGTTCCCGGGCATCCAGATGAAAGCCTGATTGTGCCAAAGAACGGCCAGCAGGCGATTTAAGAATAATTCATCTGGCGCCTGTTGCATTGCTTTGCTTGTTTATCGGCTTGCGTGGCACATGGGCAAGCAAGTACGACTCGGCTGTGAGAGGATAGGCCGCATCACAGCCAGGACCCGAACACAGCCTGATGAAGACACCCAAGAGAATCGAACCCCTGATTGAGGACGGCCTGGTCGACGAGGTACTGAGGCCGTTGATGAGTGGCAAGGAGGCCGCCGTGTACGTGGTGCGCTGTGGCAACCAGGTACGCTGCGCCAAAGTGTACAAGGAAGCCAACAAGCGCAGCTTCCGCCAGGCGGCCGAGTATCAGGAAGGGCGCAAGGTGCGAAACAGCCGTCAGGCCCGGGCCATGGCCAAGGGTAGCAAGTACGGGCGCAAGGAGGCCGAGGATGCCTGGCAGAACGCCGAGGTGGCCGCGCTCTTCCGGCTGGCCGGGGCAGGCGTCAGGGTACCCAAGCCCTACGACTTCCAGGATGGCGTGCTGCTCATGGAGCTGGTGACCGATGCCGATGGCAATGCTGCGCCCCGGCTGAACGATGTTCACCTCGAGGCGGACCAGGCGCGGGACTATCACCGGTTCGTGATCAGCCAGATCGTACTGATGCTCTGCTCGGGGCTCGTCCATGGCGACCTCTCGGAGTTCAACGTACTGCTGGGCCCGGACGGGCCGGTGATCATCGACTTGCCTCAGGCAGTGGACGCTGCGGCCAACAACCATGCGTTCAGCATGCTGCAGCGCGATGTGTCGAACATGGCGCACTATTTCGGACGCTTTGCACCTGAGCTGAAAGCCACCCGTTATGCGCAGGAAATGTGGGCCCTGTACGAAGCCGGCGAATTGCGTCCCGACAGCCCGCTCACGGGGTTGTTCGCTGAAGATGAGCAGGCAGCGGACGTGGCGGGGGTCATGCGCGAGATCGATGCCGCCCGGCTGGACGATGCCCGCCGCCGTGAAGCGCGAGCCGAGGCCGAGCAGGCGCAACCCCAGGCTCAAGAGCCTCCGCCGCCCTGGCTGCGCTGACACATCCAACCTGCCGGTGCGGGCGCACGCCATACATCAGGCTGCGCTGGCCAGGTTTTGGCCCGCGCGACGGTCATTGCCTTTGACGCAAGACAATATCTCGTCATTTGGCCTTTCCAGTGTCGCGGCTCGGGCTTAAGGTATAAGCCGTTCATCTTTCTGGAGCTGTCATGTCCACTCTTTTCCCGTCCGTCCGTCCCCGCCGTCTGCGCAAGAGTCAAGCGCTGCGCAGCGTTTTTCAGGAGACCGAGTTCCGCCTCGATGATCTGATCTTGCCGATCTTCGTGGAGGAGGGTATCGATGACTTCGTGCCGATCAAGAGCATGCCTGGGGTCAATCGCATCCCCGAGAAGCTGTTGGCGCAGGAGATCGAGCGTTACGCCCGTGCTGGCATTCGTTCGGTGATGACCTTCGGGGTCTCCCACCATCTGGACGCCGTGGGCAGCGACACCTGGAATGAAAACGGCCTGGTCGCGCGCATGTCGCGGATCTGCAAGGATGCGGTGCCGGAAATGGTCGTGATGTCCGATACCTGCTTTTGCGAATATACCAGCCACGGCCACTGTGGCGTGCTGCATGACCACGGCGTGGACAACGACGCCACCTTGGCCAACCTCGGCAAGCAGGCCGTGATTGCCGCCGCGGCAGGTGCTGATTTCATCGCGCCCTCGGCGGCCATGGACGGGCAGGTCCAGGCAATTCGCAGTGCGCTGGACGGCGCAGGCTTCCATGACACGGCGATCATGGCCTACTCCACCAAGTTTGCCTCTTCCTTGTATGGGCCTTTCCGCGAAGCGGGCGGTACGGCGCTCAAGGGCGACCGCAAGAGCTACCAGATGAACCCCATGAATCGCCGCGAAGCGGTGCGCGAATCACTGCTCGACGAGCAGGAGGGCGCCGACGTACTCATGGTCAAGCCGGCGGGTGCCTATCTGGATGTGATTGCCGACATTCGTAACGCCTCGCGCCTGCCATTGGCGGCCTACCAAGTCAGTGGCGAGTACGCCATGATCAAGTTCGGTGGACTGGCTGGTGCCATCGATGAGGGCCGCGTCATGCGCGAGAGCATTGGGGCGATCAAGCGTGCGGGCGCCGACTTGATCCTGACCTACTTTGCCATGGACCTGGCGCTGGAAGGTATTTGAAAACGTGGTCATTGGGGCTGCGCAGCAGCCCCAATGACCCAGCGCCCCAAAAGCTCGCATCCCTCTTTAAGCCTGCGTTTCACAAAAAAACGCTAAGCGCTGAATTATTTAGTGTCCCTTTGTATCTGATCCCTTAGAGCAGTCACCGTCAGGGATAAATAAATGAAATCTCGCAAGAAAAGGGTTCAGCCGATTGGCCTGAAGGACATCACCATCGTCGATGACGCCAAGATGCGCAAGGCCATTACCGCCGCTGCGCTGGGCAATGCGATGGAGTGGTTCGACTTCGGCGTCTATGGCTTCGTCGCCTATGCCCTGGGCAAAGTGTTCTTCCCCAATGCCGACCCCAGCGTTCAAATGATTGCCGCGCTGGCCACTTTCTCCGTGCCGTTCCTGATCCGACCACTGGGTGGTTTGTTCTTCGGCGCGCTCGGCGACCGTTTCGGGCGACAGAAGATTCTCGCCGCCACCATCGTCATCATGTCCTTGAGCACATTCGCCATTGGCCTGATACCGTCCTATGCCAGTATAGGCATATGGGCGCCGATTCTGCTGTTGCTGGCCAAGATGGCCCAGGGCTTCTCGGTAGGGGGGGAGTACACCGGCGCTTCGATTTTCGTGGCCGAGTATGCGCCTGACCGCAAGCGTGGTTTCCTGGGCAGCTGGTTGGACTTCGGCTCCATCGCCGGCTTCGTACTGGGCGCCGGCGTGGTGGTGATGATCTCCACCGTATTGGGTGAGGAGAAATTCCTCGAGTGGGGCTGGCGCCTGCCGTTCTTCCTGGCCTTGCCACTGGGTATGATCGGCTTGTACCTGCGTCATGCGCTGGAGGAAACCCCAGCCTTCCAGCAGCATGTCGACAAACTGGAGCAAGGTGACCGTGAAGGCCTGGCTTCCGGGCCCAAGGTGTCGTTCAAGGAAGTGGCGACCAAGCACTGGCGTAGCCTGATCACCTGCATCGGCGTGGTGATCGCGACGAACGTCACGTACTACATGCTGCTGACGTACATGCCCAGCTACCTGTCCCACAACCTGCATTACAGCGAAGATCACGGTGTACTGATCATCATCGCGATCATGGTGGGCATGCTGTTCGTGCAGCCGATAATCGGCCTTCTGAGTGACAAGTTTGGCCGTCGGCCCTTCATCATTCTGGGCAGCGTCGGCCTGTTTGCGGCGGCGATTCCTGCCTTCATGCTGATCAACAGCGGCGTGCTGGGCTTGATCTTCGCAGGCCTGCTGCTGATGGCCGTGCTGCTCAACTTCTTCATCGGTGTGATGGCTTCGACCCTGCCAGCGATGTTCCCGACGCATATCCGCTACAGCGCCCTGGCCAGTGCTTTCAACATTTCGGTGCTGATTGCAGGCCTTACCCCGACCCTGGCCGCCTGGCTGGTGGAAAGCTCCGGCAACCTGTACATGCCGGCGTACTACCTGATGGTGATTGCCGTGATCGGTTTCATCACCGGCGTGACCATGAAGGAAACGGCCAACAAGCCGTTGCGTGGCGCGGCGCCAGCAGCCTCCGACATCGACGAGGCGCGCGAGCTGCTTCAGGAGCACCACGACAATATCGAGCAGAAAATCGAAGACATCGATACCCAGATTGCTGAACTGGAGGCCAAGCGCAAGCTGCTGGTGCAGCAGCATCCCCGTATCGACTGATCAGCGAGGCATGTAGCCTCGCTGCCAGGCACGAGGAATGAGCAGCGACACCAGGGTCAGCAGGCAGGTCAAGAGGCAACTGCCGACCATAGCCTGAAGACCCAGGTGTTTCTGCAACCCAGCGCCACAGGCTGCCCCCAGTAACATGCCCAACCACGGCACCAGTTGCACCCGCCAGCCATGACGGCGAGCGCCCAGCATCCAGTGGCCCAGGCCACGACCAAAGCGCGAAAGGGCACCGGTAACGTAGGTCAGGCCAATCGGCAGACCGTTGACCTGTTCAACCACTGCATTGATCATCCCCATCGCCAATGTGGCGGCCAACAAAGGTACTGAGGTATTCGGCGCGGGCGTCATCCCCGCAAACCCGAGCAGCACCGCTACCACCAGCAACACTGGCCAAGCACGGCGCCGGCATGAGTGTGCCAGCACCACCCCCAGGGTATTGCCGGCCACGAAGCCCAACAGCGCACCTGCCAGGCGCAGTATCATCGGGCCATCGAGGTCATTGATGGCGACGGCAAGGCGGGTGGTGTTGCCGCTCATGAACGATACGAAATCGCCCAAGGCCAACAGACCGATGGCATCGGTCATCCCTGCCAGTACCGACAGGCCGGCCACCAGCCCCAACCCTACGCGGCCTCGTAACCTGTGGACACGATGGCGCTTGGAGGTAGGTGTGGCCGTGGTGGCTGGCAGCATGTGCAGTCCTCGGGTCTACCGTTGCTCGCGGGCCAGGGTGTTACGAATGGTGCGCTCCACGACATCGACCAGCACCATGGTGTGGTGATCGACTTCGATATTGAGCAGGTCGCCTTTCTGATAACGGGTGAACGTGGTCTGGCGCAGGGTTTCTGGAATGAGGTTGATGGTGACCACGTTGTCGTCGATGTCGGCGACGGTAAGGCTGCAGCCATTGACGCCAATAAAGCCACGGGCAAAGACGTACTTGGCCCATTCGGGCGGCATGCGGAACTTGATGTATGCACCGGCGTCGGCGATGGAGATGTCGACGATGTCTGCAGTGGTGGCGATGTGGCCAGCCATGAGGTGGCCGCCCACCTCCGCATTCATTTTTGCCGAGCGCTCGATGTTCACCCCTTGGCCGGGCTGCAGGTTTCGCAGGTTGGTGCGTTCCAGCGTTGCCGTCATGGCGTCGAAGCGCACCTGCGTGCCTTCGATTTCGGTGACCGACAGGCAAGTGCCTTCAACGCTGACACTGGCACCGATCTTCAGATCGTCGAGCAGTGCCGGGGTGAGGTCGATGGTGAACTGGTTGTGGCCAGGGTGACGGGCGATATCAAGCAGAGGGCGGACGGCCTGGACGATGCCGGTGTACATTGCGTTGCTCCTGGGCACAGGTAAGTTGACTTGCGCAAACTATGCCCAGGCGCTTGCAAATGCAAGTCACAGCACCTCAGACGTGGCCACTGCTGTTGACGATGCGCAGGCATAGCGCTTCGTAAGGGTCCAGGTTGACCATCAACCGCCCGTCCTCGGTCAAATCGCCTTCGACCGTTTCGTTGATCATGTCCACCACAGGGCCTGGTGTGAAACCGGTCAGTTGCAGTTCTTCACTGATCTCGTCCTGGCTGAAGTTCAGGGCGGTTATCTGGGTACCGCGCCCTGCAGGCAGTTCGTGAACCATCACCAGCAGGCCAGGCGAAGTCACATCCGGCACCAGCAGTTGCCGGCTAGTGGCGATGCCATACGCCTGGCGAACCGCGAGCAGCTTCTTGACCTTACTGGCGAACGAGTCACTGCGCTCCAGTTGTTCATCAAGGCTGCCGTACAACGCGCGCGCACGCGGCATGCCCCGCACTGAGGTGTGCGCATCTGGGTCAAGACCTGCCAGGTCATAACCGCCGCGATGAATCCAGCGAGTGTCGCCGTCGGTCATTCGCTCAGCCACCGCTTCGCCAGGCAAGGGCAGGGCGCCCACCAGGTCCCAGCCGGATATGGCCACCACCCCGGGCTGCATGGCGTTGTACATCACCAGCAGCAAATGCAGCTTCTGTATCGATTCGACCTGCTCGGGGGTGATGTCGTCAAGCTCACGGATTCCCAGGGCGGCGGTGATCAAGCTGGCCGTGGTGCAGGAGATGCCATTGGTGACGAACCGCAGGTTGTAAGGTGCATGTTCGCCGGACAGGCGCTCGTAGATCTCCTCGCGGATATGCTCGCGCAGGATGCTGCCTGGCAAGGTCTGGCCCTTGTACAGGTACATGTCATGCGCATGCAGTGTCCAGAAATGCACCAGCTCGACCGTCAACTCGTCATGGTTTTGCAAGGCATGGATCAGCGAGGCCGGGTCGATGCCGAAGGCGTGCATTTCCTTGAACATCAAGCGCAGGAATTCGGTGTCGCCGGTCAGCAGCGCGTGCTGATAGGCCGGTCGGGTAATGAAGTCGTAGGACAGGTCGGCACCGCCGCTGGACATCTGGGCGATGTCATCGAGGGTGAGGTTCAACTCCTGGAAGCTGAACCCTCCTGCCTTGCGGATCATGCCACCGATCAACTGGTTACCAACCAGCGACAAGGGATGGCTTTCCGACCAGGCGGTGCCGCTGGCCCGGGTTTCGACGCCAAGGAAACCGTTGGCATCCAGACGCAAGCCACGTGCGCCCAGGCAGTCCAGGGCGTGCAGGGCATCGCCGATGATCATCTGCTGCGCCGTGAACGTCGGGTCTAGCCAGTTCAGGGAGGGTTGACCGTCCTTGAAATAATGCAGGTAAACCCAGCGGCGGGTTTTGCCATCCACGCCCGTGATCGGCGCCGTGGCACTCCAGTCAGTCTCTTTGACGCCTGGCTCGAAGAAGATCACCCGTTGCAGCTGGCCGACGATATAGTGGCGGGCCTTGAGCTCGTCGCACTGAGCTGGGAGCAGGTTGACCGAATCGCGGCCCTCGGGCACGTCAGGTAGCAGCCCCCAGTCCTCTTCACGGATTTCGACCATGTGATAGAGGCCAGGGTAGGGCGCCAGCGCCAGCTCGGCCAGACGGAAGTCGGCGCCTTTGCCAGTGTGCGAAGGGATCAGGTCATCGATGGTCACGGCATTGTGGGCAGCGGCCATGCGGCTCATCTGCACCAGTTCCTGCTCGGTACCGTAAAGCGGGTCGATGTCGAAGCTGATACGGTCGAAGTTGCCGTCTACACTCGGCGTAACCTCGCGTCCGCTGATGCCGCCGGAACGCTTGATCGGCCCGGTGTGCACCCCTTGAATACCAATGTCTGACAGACGCTTCCATAGCGCTTCATGGGCCAAGGCACCCAGCACTGAGCATCCATCCGGCGCGATGATCGCATCGGGGTAGACCGTGAGCCAGACGGAGGCGATTTCTGTCGCACGGCGCGGCTGTGCCTGGGCGTAGGGCTGTTGCCACAGGCGCGCTTGCCCGGAGTACAGGCTGGCCCGCTCCTGGGATGCCTTTAGCATGGAGCGTTCTTCAAGCCATTTGACGTATGACGGGTCGGGTTGGGTCATCTCGCGTCCTCTTTGCGTGTCGGCACCGGCTCAGGTTAAGACGGCAGGGCACGCGGAACGTTCGGCTCGAGACAGGGTTTGTCGCAGACGCTTTGGTTGCCTGCTGGCAGTCAACCTTCCCGGGAGGACTTGTTGATCTGCTTGCCAGCTTGGGCCGCTACTTCCACGGCCTGGCCGTCACGCTGCTTGCCTTGGCGCGCCAGGCCCTCCAGTTGAGGGATGAGCATCCCTTCTGGCAAATGGCGCCAGAACCGGCCAGGCATATGCAAGCGCAAGGCATTCGGATTCAGGCGGGCGGGGTTGAAGGTATGGCGGTAGTAGGTACGCCACAACTCGGCGCCAGGGTCTTCTGCGTGCTGCGCCCATTGCTGCCAGAGCTCCGGGCAGCGGCGTTGATAGTCGAAATGGCGGCCGTCATAGCGGATGCCATCGCGCGGCGTTGCGATCAGCCACCGCAGCCGTCCCAGTCTGTCGGCAAAATGGGGGCTGGCGCTTTGCAGAATGTCGTGAGCAGGTTCGTGAAAAGCGACCAGGTCCAATTGCAAGTGCTCGACCAGCGCTTCAGGTAGCGGCACGAACCGCAAGAACGCATGCAGATGATGGGCTTCACGGCTGACTTGCTTGATGCGTCGATGCAGCTCGCTGCCCAGCCGATCACCGGCCAGCATCGCCGTGCGGTCGCCGTGGGCGACCCGCCACAGCACGTCGTACAACAGGTTCCACCGCTGCTCGCCGTGATAGCGTGCCGCTTCTTCCAGTTGACCGAGCAAGGCCGCTGGCACCTTTGCCCGAAACGGGCCCGTACCCGCCGGCAGCGTGGTGGTGTCCGCCAGCATGTCGGTCATGGGCCCCTGCGACCAGGTGACTTGCGATGGATCGATGCCATGGCTCAGCAAGGACCTGGCTTGCTCACGCCAGATCCCGAACAGGTCATCGCAATCGAGCGCAATCACCCCCAGAGCCCCATTTGAACCGGTGCCTGTGGCTCGCGCAGGCGGGCACGCAGCAGGCTGCTGCGTAGGTCGGCCTGGGCTGGGCGGTAATCGCTGGTCACGATAAAGGGCCGCGCCTTGTCGAGCACGCAGCGCAGCTGAATCAGGTCGTCATAGCGGATACGCCGCTCGCGACGCAAGGCGACCAGGCGCTGCACACTGCGCAGGCCTATCCCTGGAATGCGAGCGAGGAGAGCGGGCTCTGCGCGGTTCACATCCAGCGGGAACACTTCGCGATTGGCCAGTGCCCATGCCAGCTTGGGATCGATATCCAACGCCAGGTTGCCGGTCTGGCCCAACAGCTCGCCGGCTTTATAACCGTATCCACGCAAGAGGAAATCGGCCTGGTACAAGCGGTGTTCACGCAGCAGAGGCGGGGCGGCCAGTGGCACGCTGCCCGGGCTGTCGGGGATAGGGCTGAAGGCTGAGTAGTAGACGCGTTTGAGGCCGTACCCCTGGTACAGCGATTCGGCATTGCGCAGCAATGTGCTGTCGTCGGTACTGTCGGCCCCGACAATAACCTGGGTGCTTTGGCCGGCAGGGGTAAAGCGCGGAGCGCGAGGCTCGTTGGCCACCGCTTGCTGCCCCTGATGAATCACGCCCATGGCTTGACGAATGGTCGACGCTTGTTTTTCCGGTGCCAGGCGCTTGAGGCTGTCGTCGGTGGGCAGCTCGATGTTGACGCTCAAGCGATCGGCCAGGCGGCCTGCTTCTTCGATCAACAGCGGATCGGCGTCCGGAATGGTCTTGAGGTGGATATAGCCACGGAAGTTATGTTCTTCGCGCAGCAATCGCGCCACTCTGATCAGCTGCTCCATGGTGTAGTCGGCAGAGCGAATGATGCCCGAGCTCAGGAACAGGCCACTGATGCAGTTGCGCCGGTAGAAGTCCAAGGTCAGGCGTACCACTTCTTCGGGGCTGAACCGTGCGCGAGGCACATTGCTCGAACGTCGGTTGACGCAATACTGGCAGTCGTACAGGCAAAAGTTGGTAAGCAGAATTTTCAGCAGAGACACGCAGCGACCATCGGGTGTATAGCTGTGGCAAATGCCCATGCCGTTGGTAGCGCCCAAACCATTGCCACCACGCGAGCTGCGTTTTGGCGCACCACTACTGGCGCACGATGCATCGTATTTGGCGGCATCGGCAAGAATGCCCAGTTTGGCGATCAGTTGCATGACTCTTACCTGTCGTACTGAGTATTCATACAGTATTGAGGGCCAGGGTCAATTGCAAGGGTTGAACGCCGCGCGGCGGGGTATCCGAGCAAATTCGTGGGTTATCCGATGAATGGTTGGACAGCGGACGGCTGAGGGATTTAAGTAGTTACCAAAGATTCAGTGTGGGCTGATCGATAACGGAAGAGGGCGCCTCAACGGCGCCCTCTGGGGTGAATCAGGCTTCAGCGTCCCACGGACGGTCACCTTTTTCATCCTTCACCCGGGTTGGCAAGCCCATCATGTCCAGCGCCTTGAGGAACGGCTCGGCGGGCAGCTCCTCGACGTTGACCATGCGCTTGGCATCCCACTCGCCGCGGGCGACCAGCAAGGCAGCGGCGACCGGTGGCACGCCCGCAGTGTAGGAAATGCCCTGGCTGTCCGTTTCAGCGTACGCCTCTTCGTGGTCGGCCACGTTGTAGATGAACACTTCACGGGGCTGCCCGTCCTTGGTGCCTTTGACCAGGTCACCGATGCAGGTCTTGCCGGTGTAGCCGGGCGCCAGGGACGCAGGATCAGGCAGCACGGCCTTGACCACTTTAAGCGGTACCACTTCCAGGCCTTCTGCGGTCTTGACTGGCTGCTCGCTGAGCAGGCCCAGGTTTTTCAGGACCGTGAATACATTGATGTAATGCTCGCCGAAACTCATCCAGAATCGGACGTTGGGTACGTTCAGGTTCTTGGAGATGGAGTGCACTTCATCGTGACCGGTGAGGTACAGGTTTTGCGAACCCACCACGGGCAGGTCATCGGTACGCTTGACTTCGAACATGGTGTTGCTGGTCCACTGGCTGTTCTGCCAGCTCCACACCTGCCCGGTGAACTCGCGGAAATTGATTTCCGGGTCGAAGTTGGTGGCAAAGTACTTGCCATGCGAGCCTGCATTGACGTCGAGAATGTCGATAGAATCAATGTGGTCGAAATACTGCTGCTGCGCCAGTTTGGCGTAGCTGTTGACCACACCCGGGTCGAAACCGACGCCGAGAATGGCCGTGATGTTCTTGGCCTGGCACTCTTCGAGGTGTTTCCACTCGTAGTTTCCGTACCATGGCGGGGTTTCACAGATCTTGCCCGGCTCCTCGTGGATAGCGGTATCCAGGTAGGCGACGCCGGTATCGATGCACGCACGCAGCACCGACATGTTCAGGAACGCGGAGCCGACATTGATCACGATTTGCGATTCGGTCTCGCGGATCAATGCTTTAGTTGCCTCGACGTCGAGGGCATTGAGCGAAAAGGCCTGAATGTCGGCGGGTACCTTGAGGCTACCCTTGGCCTTGACGCTGTCGATGATGGCCTGGCATTTGGAGATGTTCCGTGACGCGATGGCAATACGACCCAGTTCGTCGTTATGCTGCGCGCACTTGTGGGCCACCACCTTGGCGACACCTCCTGCACCAATGATAAGAACGTTCTTCTTCAATTTACCTGTTGCTCCTTACAGACGAGGCCTGTCTTACGACAGGCTGGAAACGTAGTCTTCGAAACCGAACTCGCGTACCACCTCGACGCTGCCGTCGAGTTGCTTGACCACGATGGATGGCATCTTCAAACCGTTGAACCAGTTTTTCTTGACCATGGTGTAACCCGCAGCATCCACGAAGGACAGGCGGTCGCCGATCGCCAGCGGGCGTTCGAACTGGTATTCACCGAAAATATCGCCGGCCAGGCAAGACTTGCCGCATACCATGTAGGTGTGCTCGCCGTCGTTGGGCGCCATCTTGGCGTTGAGGCGGTAGATCAGCAGGTCGAGCATGTGCGCTTCGATCGAGCTGTCGACCACGGCCAGGTGCTTACCGTTGTACAGCGTGTCCAGCACAGTCACTTCCAGCGAAGCGCTCTGGGTGATCGCGGCTTCACCTGGCTCCAGGTAGACCTGCACGCCATAGGTCTGCGAGAACGCCTTCAGGCGCGCGCAGAAATCGTCCAGTGCATAGCCTTCGCCGGTGAAGTGGATGCCGCCGCCCAGGCTTACCCATTTCACTTTGTGCAGCAGGTGGCCGAAACGTTCCTCGATACGGGACAGCATCTGATCGAACAAGGCGAAGTCGCCGTTCTCGCAGTTGTTGTGGAACATGAAGCCTGATACCTGATCGATCACGGTCTCGATCTTGGCCGGGTCCCATTCCCCCAGGCGGCTGAACGGGCGCGCCGGGTCGGCCAGCTGATAGTCCGAGCTGCTGACCTGGGGGTTGACGCGCAAACCCCGGACCTTGCCTTCGGACTGCTCGGCGAAGCGTTGCAGCTGGCCGATGGAGTTGAAGATGATCTTGTCGCAGTTCTCGAGCATCTCCTGGACCTCGTCGTCGGCCCACGCCACGCTATAGGCGTGGGTTTCACCGGCGAACTTCTGGCGGCCGAGCTTGAGCTCGTACAGCGAAGACGACGTGGTGCCGTCCATGTACTGCTGCATCAGGTCGAACACCGACCAAGTGGCGAAGCACTTGAGCGCCAGCAGCGCTTTGGCACCCGAGTGTTCGCGCACATAGGCGATCTTCTGCATGTTGCTCAGCAGCTTGGTCTTGTCGATGAGGTAGTACGGCGTATTGATCATTTAGAGGCCCTCGGCAAGGCCGGCCAAAAAAAGGACACGCATTGTGCCTTCACTCGCCGCAGATCGAAAGGGTGCAATTGCATTTCGTCCGGGCAGCGTTGCCGTGACTGAATCTTTTTGCGTTCGGCGTGCTCAGTAGAACAACGACAGATGACACTCTCAATCTTCCCACGCAGGGTGCAAGGAGAAATCGATGAGCAATGCCTTCAAGAAAGGTGACAAGGTGCACTGGAACTCAGAGGCCGGCGTCATACATGGCACCGTCGAGAAAGTGCATACCCAGGATGTCGAATTCATGGGGCGTCAGCGCCATTGCTCAAAGGAGGAGCCACAGTACGAGGTCAAGAGCGACAAGACCGGGCACATGGCCATGCACAAAGAGCAGGCATTGAAGAAGGGCTGAGAACACAGGTTATTGCGTTGGTGCTCAGTTGCCCGTGTGTATCACGGGCTTTTTTATAAGCCGTTTCGTCAGGTGCACTTTGCAGCCGGTGACGCAAGGAGCGGGTTCAGGGCCGCTCCCCGCACCCGCAGGCTGGTTTCATGCCTCGAGCGCTGCCCGCCACGCCTGGATCTGCGCCAAGGTTGCCGTGGCGCCCCCGCACACGACCACCAGTACATTGCGGTAGCTTGCCAGTGCGCTGGCGTCATACCCCACCGCCAAAGCGGCGCCGCAGGCCGGCTCGACCAGCAGACGGTGATCCAGCAAAAAGCGCTCGCACGCCTCCAGGGCCTGCCGGTCACTGACCAGCAGGCTTTGCACGGGATGTTCTTGGGTGCAGAGAAACGCGTGTTCGGCTACCTGTTTCGCGCCCAGCGTGGTGGCAATCGTATCCAGCCGCTCCAACGTCACCAATTCGCCGGCTTCGATGGCGGCATGCAGGGAGGCTGCGCCCTGGGTTTCCACGGCCAGGACCGGCACATCGGCCCAACCATTGCGCTGTAGCCCCTGCACGACGCCGCTCAGCAAACCGCCGCCGCCCACGGAAAGCACGACGGCATCGGGCTTGATGCCGGCTTCTGCCACCTCGTCGACCAGGCTGGCATGGCCTTCCCACAGCAGCGGATCGTCGAACGGGTGAATGAACGCGGCATCGTCGCCCATCAGGCTCAGCGCCAACGCATTGGCCTCCTGCCAGGACTGCCCGTGGACGATGACCTCCGCGTCTTCAAGGCGCAGCAATTGCTGGGCGCGCGCGGTGGTGGTCTCGGGCACGACAACGGTCACGGGAAGGCCGAGCTTGCGCCCGACATAGGCGACAGCGAGCCCGGCATTGCCGCCTGACGACGACACGAACCGTTTAGCGCCGCGGCCGTGGTGGAACTCACAGGCGTGGGCGACGCCGCGCAGCTTGAAGGAGCCGCAGGGCTGCAATGCTTCGAGCTTGAGCCAGACTGTGCAATCGGCAGCCAGCGACAGTGGGCGTGATTCGATAAGGGGGGTAGGGATGTGCAAGGTCACTGGGAGGCTCCGCGCAAATGTTCGAGGTAGTTGTAGACGGTGTACCGGGTCACGCCGAGGGCGTTGGCCGCTTTCTCGACGCCGCCCTTTACGATGAACAGCCCGCGTTCCTGCATCACGCGCACCGCTTCGATCTTGGCTTGCCTGGTCATGCGGCCTTGGCCGGTGCCATGCAGGGCCGCCTGGATGATCTCGGTCATCAGCGCCTCCATGTCGGCGGGCTCCGCCAGCGCGGGCGCGGTGCCCATGGGCGCGAAGCTTTGTAAAAAGCCCATGGCAGCCTCCAGGCCCGTGACATCGGTGTTGATGCACAGGCTGGCGAAGGGGTGGCCAGCGCTGTCGCGAAAGATCGCGGTAGCGCTGCGCAGCGTGCGGCCCTTGATGGCGGTCGGGTAGTCGGGCAGTACGACAGGCCCGCAGCCTTGCTGATCAGCCGCGGCCTTGAGCAACGCTTTCAGGCCTTGATCCTGCTCCGGTACAGCCAGGATAGGGCTTCCCACCTGCCGGCCGGAGAGGTGGCCATTGACGATGGCAACGACGGACCGTTCGGGATGGTCCAGGTCGTGAAGCAGGATTTCGGTGTTTTGTGTGACAACGCTGCCCAAGGCCTCAATGGAGGCTTTGAGCACGCTCAAGGTTAAGCGGCGTTCATCTTCGGGTAAGAGGGCCATGCGAACTCTTCGAATCAACAGTTTGTGCATATTTACACATAACGTTGATTTTCGCGAGATGCCTGGCGCTCTGTTGTGCCGTCAGCCCAAGGGCGGGGTGCGGGGTGGAATCATCCGCCGTGAACCGGTGGCTTCGAACGCTGCGGCAAAGCTCAACAGTGCAGTGTCACTGTAGGCCCGCCCCGCGAAGGTCAGGCCTACCGGCATACCGATGTCGCTCATCACGCCCATGGGCACGGTGACCGTGGGCACGCCCAGGTGGCGTATGGCCAGGTTCCCGTTGGCCACCCACACGCCATTGCTCCAGGCAATGTCGGCCGATGTCGGGTTCACATCGGCGTCGGCCGGCCCGACGTCGGCCACGGTGGGGAACAACACGGCATCGAGCCCAAGCGCTTGCATCCAGTCTTCCAGGTCGATCTTGCGAGTCTGTTCAAGGCCACGCAGACCGTCAGGCAGGGTCTCGATCTGATCCCAGGTCTTCAGGCCGCGCTTGGCCATGTTGACGTACTCATCCATGCCGGCGGCCAGATCATCCTCACGGTTGGGCAGGGTGCCAGGGTCGTGTGGGAAAATTCGTGGACCGTCCACATCCGCCAGCCGGTTGAGATTCGGGTCGTCATTGGCGCGCAGGAAGTCGTCGAACGCCCAGCCGGAGAGCTCCCACAGCTCATCGTGCAGGAATGCCTTGCTGACGATGCCCCGGTTGTAGACGGTCGGCGCGCCCGGCCGGTCGCCTTCACAGTTGGAGACCAGCGGGAAGTCGACTTCCACAACCTGGGCACCGGCCTTTTCCAGGGCTTGGCGAGCTTGCTGCCACAGCGTCATGACGCTTGCCCGCGTCTGGATGCGCTGGCCGGTAGGGCCGCCAATGCCCGGTTTTTCCGACGTGCCCGCGTGCTCGTCGGCGTTGATGTACATGCGCGGTACGCCGAATCGCTTGCCTTGCAGGGCGGCGGTGCCTGCTGCCAGGTCCAGGTAGCTGGTCGGGCGGACCTGCGAGGGTTTCGGGATCGAGACCCAGGGCTGCAGCCGCCATAGGTCACCCCGGGTATCGGGATCATCGCCCACGACCACGTCGAGAATTTCCAGCAGGTCATGCATGGTGCGGGCGAACGGCACGACCACATCCATCGTCGGCGTGAGGGGCCAGTTACCCCTGACCGAAATGATCCCGCGTGAAGGGGTGTAGGCGCACAGCCCGTTGTTCGACGCAGGGCCTCGGCCGCTGGACCAGGTTTCCTCGGCCAGGCCGAAGGCGCTGAAGCTCGCAGCTGTCGCGGTACCGGCACCGTTAGAGGAGCCCGAAGCGAAGGGCGCGGTCAGGTACGCCGCATTGTAGGGGCTCTCGGCGCGACCATAGACGCCGCGCTGCATGCCACCGTTGGCCATGGGCGGCATGTTGGTCTTGCCCAGGCAGATGGCCCCGGCTCCGCGCAGCCGTTCGATGGTGAAGGCGTCGCGCTGGGCTATCAGGTGCTTGAAGGCTGGGCTACCGGACGCTGCGGTCAGGCCTTTTACCAAATAGCTGTCCTTGGCGGTGTAGGGTATGCCGTCCAAGGGCCCAAGCACCTCGCCACGGGCCCGGCGGGCGTCCGAGGCCTCGGCTTCGGCAAGTGCATCGGGATTGCGCACTACCACGGCGTTGAGGGCGGTGTCGGTGCCGGCGCCATCGTAGGCGTCCATGCGGGCCAGGTAGGCCTTGACCAGTTCGACCGCCGTCGTGCGGCCCGCCTCGAGCGCGCTGCGCAACTCGGCGATGGAAACCTCGGTTACCTCGATCATGCGTTCACCAGAAAATGCAGGTTGAGCTAATGCGGTAATGCTGTTCATCTGAGATCGTTGGGACCGCGATGGGCCGCGCAGCGGCCCTAAGTGAACAGCATTAGGCTAATGCGGGGAGTGTACAAGAAGGTTAAAGCGTACGCAGGTGTGCGCAGGAGCAAACGGGTGCGTGCAAGGGGGCATTGAATGGGGGCACCTCATTGACACCTGGGCGGCCCCGCCAGCAGGGCCGCCCGAGGATCAGCAGGCCGTTCAGTCCAGATCCGCTGCCGAATGCCGCTCCGGTACCTGGCTGGCTTCATCACCCCAGGTCCGGTTCACGCGCGTGCCGCGTTGCACGGCGGGACGTGCAGCGATCGCCTGGGCCCAGCGCTGAACGTTGGGGTATTCGTGAACTGCGAGAAACTCTGCAGCGTTGTAGAGGTTGCCCAGCACAAGCTGGCCGTACCATGACCACACCGCTATATCAGCGATGCTGTAATGACCGCCGGCAAGGTAGGTGGTTTCGCCCAAACGGCGGTCGAGCACGTCCAGCTGCCGCTTGGCTTCCATGGTGAAGCGATTGATCGCGTACTCGATTTTTTCCGGCGCATACACGTAGAAATGCCCAAACCCACCACCCAAGTACGGCGCCGCGCCCATTTGCCAGAACAGCCAGTTCAGGGCTTCGGTGCGTTCGGCTGCAGTTTGCGGGAGCAGGGCATCGAACTTCTCGGCCAGGTACAGCAGGATGGACCCCGATTCGAATACCCGCACCGGCGGCTCGACGCTGCGGTCAACCAATGCGGGAATCTTGGAGTTTGGATTGACCTGCACGAAGCCGCTGGAGAACTGGTCACCTTCGCCGATACGGATCAGCCAGGCATCGTATTCAGCGCCGGCATGGCCGAGTTCCAGCAGCTCTTCCAGGGCGATGGTGACCTTGACGCCATTGGGTGTAGCCAAGGAATAAAGCTGCAGCGGTTGCTCGCCCACTGGCAGGTCCTTGTCATGGGTAGGCCCGGCGACCGGCCGGTTGATACTGGCGAAGTGGCCACCAGAGGCCGCTTCGTTGCGCCATACCTTCGGGGGTTGGTAAGCGGGTGTGCTCATGCTCGGCTCTCCACGATTGCGAATGATCGACGACGTCTGATTGACCTGCCTATATGCCACGGGTTCGATGGCGGGCACAAACACAAAACGGATCAGCCCTGGCGCGGCCGATGTTTCATCGGTTTTTCATTTTTGACGCAAGGGCAGCGATTAAGCTCAACCTATCCAGCGGCCATGCGCAGAGCCCCCATGATCCTTCTTCGTTGCTTGCTGGCACTGGCCATGGTCGTTGGCTCGATGGGCGCAGCCAATGCTTCGCCCTGGGTAGCCGGCTTGCATCATATGATGCTGACCGACCCGGTAGACAGCCGACCCATGCAAGCCTTGGCGTTCTATCCTGCCGAGGGGCATGCTCGGGCCAGCCACATCGACGGTTACGCGCTGGAGGTGGCTGAAGAGGTGCCTGTGGCCCAGGGGCGTTTTCCGTTGCTCGTGCTTTCGCATGGCAACACCGGTAGCCCCCTGGCCTTGCACTACCTGGCAACGTCACTGGCCAGGCAAGGGTATGTGGTGGTCGCTGTGGTCCACCCAGGCGACAATGCCCGCGACCCCAGCCGGTTGGGCACCCTGAGCAATCTGTACGGTCGGCCACTGCAAGTCAGCGCCGCCATCACCGCTGCGCGCAGCGATGCGCTGCTTGGGCCTCGGCTGAACGGTGGGAAAGTCGGATTGATCGGTTATTCGGCCGGCGGCGAAACCGCCTTGATCCTGGCCGGCGCGCGCCCTGACCTTGACCGCCTGCGTGCATATTGCCTCGAGCGACCCGATGATCACGACGCCTGCAAAACCCACGGTGTGTTGATTGCCGACCGCAGCGAACTGTCACCCCAGGCAGATTCCCGCGTCGGGGCGGTGATGCTGATGGCGCCGCTGAGCCTGCTGTTCGGACGCCACGCCTTGGTCGATGTGCACCTACCGGTGCTCATCTACAGTGGCGACAAGGACCAGCTCGTCGCCGTCGATCGCAACGCCCAAGCCCTGGCCCGCAAGTTGCCCGTCACACCTGACTACCGCCTGCTGGCAGGCGCTGGTCATTTCGTGTTCATGGCGCGCTGTAACGCCGAGCAGGCTTTGCGCATGCCGGCGCTGTGCAAGGATGCCGAGGGGGTGGACCGCCGGCACATCCATCGTTCGCTGCAACGCGAGACGGCTGCGTTCTTCGAGCAGACGCTCGAGGCCCCGCAGCCTGAAAAGCGCTCAGTGAATACGCTGAATCAAGCCACCACGCCCTGACTGCGCAGGTATTCGTCGTAGGTGCCGCTGAAGTCCACCACGCCGTCGGCTGACAGCTCGATGATGCGGGTCGCAAGCGAGGAGACGAATTCGCGGTCGTGGCTGACGAAGAGCAGGGTGCCTGGGTAGTTTTCCAGCGCCAGGTTCAACGCCTCGATCGATTCCATGTCCAGGTGGTTGGTCGGCTCATCCATCACCAGCACGTTGGGCTTTTGCAGAATCAGCTTGCCGAACAGCATGCGGCCCTGTTCGCCACCGGAGATGACCTTGACCGACTTGAGGATCTCATCGTTGGAGAACAGCATGCGCCCCAGCGTGCCGCGGATCACCTGCTCACCCGATGTCCACTGGCCCATCCAGTCGAACAGGGTCATGTCGTCTTCGAAATCATGGGCGTGGTCCTGGGCGTAGTAGCCCACTTCCGCGCTGTCGGTCCATTTGACTTCGCCCTTGTCCGGGGTCATCTCGCCTACGAGCGTACGCAGCAAGGTGGTCTTGCCGATGCCGTTGGGCCCGATGATCGCGACGCGCTCTCCGGCTTCGACGGTGAAACCGAGGTCCTTGAACAGCACCTTGTCGTCGAAGGCCTTGGCCATTTTCTCGACCGTCACAGCCTGGCGGTGCAGTTTCTTGGTCTGCTCGAAGCGGATGAACGGGCTGACCCGGCTCGACGGCTTGACCTCGGCCAGCTGGATCTTGTCGATCTGCTTGGCCCGCGAGGTGGCTTGCTTGGCCTTGGAGGCGTTGGCCGAGAAGCGGCTGACGAAGGTCTGCAGTTCAGCAATCTGGGCTTTCTTCTTGGCGTTGTCCGACAGCAGCTGCTCGCGGGCCTGGGTGGCGGCGGTCATGTACTCATCGTAGTTGCCGGGGAACAGGCGCAGCTCACCGTAGTCCAGGTCAGCCATGTGGGTGCACACGCTGTTGAGGAAGTGGCGGTCGTGGGAAATGATCACCATGGTGCTGTTACGCGCGGTGAGCACGGTTTCCAGCCAGCGGATGGTGTTGATGTCCAGGTGGTTGGTCGGCTCGTCGAGCAGCAGTACGTCCGGGTCCGAGAACAGGGCCTGGGCCAGCAGCACACGCAGCTTCCAGCCCGGCGCTACTTCGCTCATTGGGCCGAAATGCTGCTCCAGCGGAATGCCCAGGCCCAGCAGCAATTCGCCTGCGCGCGACTCGGCGGTGTAGCCGTCCATTTCGGCGAACTCGGTTTCCAGCTCGGCGACAGCCATGCCGTCTTCTTCGGACATTTCAGGCAGCGAATAGATACGATCACGCTCGGCCTTGACCTTCCAGAGATGGCCGTGGCCCATGATCACGGTATCGATCACGGTGAATGCTTCGTAGGCGAACTGGTCCTGGCGCAGCTTGCCCAGGCGCGTATTGGGCTCGAGCATCACTTGGCCGCCAGAAGGCTCCAGGTCGCCGCCCAGGATCTTCATGAAGGTCGACTTGCCGCAGCCATTGGCGCCGATCAGGCCATAGCGGTTGCCATTGTTGAATTTGACCGAAACGTTTTCGAACAGCGGCTTGGAGCCGAATTGCATGGTGATGTTTGCTGTGGAGATCAAGTGCTTGTCCTGCGGGGGTTCCAGAGGTGTATTTAGGCCCTCTCGTCAGTTCTGGGCCAATTTTGGGCCATTTCGACTCGGGGCGGCAGCTTCTCCAGCTCCCTCCAGTCCAAGGAGGAGCTGATCCATTTCGCGTAGGTAGAGAGCTACATCTCGACGCTGTAGCCGAGCTGGCTCGCGATGAACGCGGGGTTCATCCCAGACATCAGGCACATGGTTGCGTAGGTGTGGCGGGTGTCGTACTGACGGCGTTCACGGATGTTCAGCGCCTTCAGCGCCGATTTGAAGTGGCGGATTGTAACACTTGGCTCGTTGATCCACAGCCCACCTTTGCTAGGTTGGAACACGAAGGGACTGGTTGGTGCTGACCAGCACTTGGGCTTCGTTTCACTTGAAGATCAGGATTCCCTCAGGTTCCAGTACACGGAAACGCTCGGCAAAGCCTTGGGGGATATCCTCCCGCCATTCACTGGTGAGCACTCTGTACATTGCCCGCATCCAGCGAGCCACGTCGGCCCGGGTCAGATGCGGCGGATCGAACACGACCAAGCGCAAAGCGGCGTCCCCAAGGGCAGACTCCGAAAGTCCATCAGCACATCTGGCTCAACCTTCAGTATCCGGCTGTCGCATCGCTGGTTTTCGTCGTCGCGGATGTCGCCGAACAGGGCGCGCTGGTCTTCCTTGTCGAACCACATCATGCGGCGGGCACTGCATGTGTCGAGCACTTCAACCGCTGCGCTCATCGCGGCCCCCTGCAAATCAGGTAGGCCATGTACATCAGGGCTAGGGTCATAGAAGGTGTCCTCCGGCATACCGCAGGGCGTCACGATCTTGTCGAAGCTAATCGCGCGCTTTGATCAGGCCTTGATTGCGGTTGAAATGTTGCGGTGCTCCAACTCGAGGGTAATGGCAACGCATATAATGCGTCAGGATCACCTCGCCCGGCTTCTGGCCGAGCCAAACCCGCCTGGAACGGCATCACGCCGGCCGGGCTATGACTCAGGGAAATGAGACCAATGAAGACCGTTATCAAGGCCGGTATCGCTGGCGCGGTGCTGGCAGTAGTGGGCGCAGCCCACGCCGAGCTGCACGGGGAAGAAGCAGAGATTGCAGCACGGGATGCAGCGGTGCGTCAGTACGCGGCGAAGCTTGAGGCCGATTGGCAGCAGTGCTTGAGAAAGCCGGAGACCAAAACCACGCAGGATTCAGCTCATTGCGCATATGAAATGCGGGAGGCGGCCAAGGACGCGGTGGAAGAGAAGTACCAGAAGGCCCTGGCCACCGCAAAGGGGTATGTCGATGAAGGCTCGCTCCCGAAAAATGTACCGGCCATGATGCCCCAGGCGCAGGCAGCGTGGGAGAAGTTCGTAGAGGCAGATTGCGACGTGGTAGGTGCTCTCGTCACTGGGACCGCGAGTTCTACCTATCAGATAGTGTGCGAGTACAAGCACCAGATACAACGTCTCCACGACTTGGACGAATGGTGATTTTGATGGTGTTTGATAGGCGCAGGTCGTCGTAGTCGGGGCAGTCGCTCGATTTCGAAGCTTCGATGATTTCTCCCAAAGATCTCATGGCTTGACTCCAGCGGCCAGGGCCTTAGCCTCCAGTGAGGCGTACGCCACGCCATCCAACGCGCTGCCTCGTGGTATTTGGCGGGGTTCTGCCACTGGCCCACGTCCTTGACGATCTGCCTCAGCAGCCAGCCTTCTGCTTCGATCCGGTCGGTCATGTCTAGCCCCAGTAGCCAAGGTCTTCGTCAATAGCATCATGCGGATGCCAGGCGCCGAACGTCTTATGCAGAGAGTCGGCCATCTTCCAACTAGCACACCCTAGGCGGCTACGCATGTATGTGTAGGCTTTGACGTTCCCTATGAAAGCCTTCAAGAAATCTCGAATTTTCCTCACAACTCATACCTCTCATCAATCCAGCGCCCAGGCGCCAGAGCAGGTGGAGGTTCGGGTTGGGTTTCGTGCTGGGAGAGCTGGCGCTGATTGCTGGCCTGCTGCTGGCTGTCGGAAATGCAGCTGATGCCGCCGAAGTGTCCGCCGTAGAATACGTAGCAGGTAACGCCGCGCTCCTCGTCGTGCACACAATTGCCGCCCCTGTCGATGTTCCCGAATGCCTCGACATGAAAGGTTTGCCCGGCGCTTGCGCCTGTGGCCATGTAGTGGTCAACTCATCCCG
>NZ_DIIQ01000045.1:0-102694 GCF_002420785.1 Pseudomonas sp. UBA5666
GTCACCTCCCTCCGCAAGCCCTGCGCTCGGCCTCCTGAAGTCGCGATCTGTGTTGCCTGGACTACCGCGCGCTTAGAAGCAACAGCAACAGCAACAGCAACAGCAACAGCAACAGCAACAGCAACAGCAACAGCAACAGCAACAGCAGTTTTACTTAGAGTAGGCAGGAGTGCCTGCAATACTGAACCGGATTAGTATGAATGAGAAGGGACAAATAAGATGCACTTACAGAATCATGACAAGGCACTGTTACCCAAGTTGTAACGAGTGGCCAACTTTGCGTATGGGCGTAAGAACGCCCACGCAATTACAACATAGCCTCAACTACACCAGCACAAGCCACCATCACCGTTGCGGATCCAACACCCGCTCAAGCTCCGCCGCCCGCTCTCGGGTCATGTCCATCAGGCAGGTCCCGCCCTCAAGCTGCGCCATGGTGCCGCCACTGGCCGTGCGATGAAACTGGCAGTTGGCATCCCGATAAGCCAGCCACTTGCGCTGCACATCACGCAGGCTCTTTTGCTGATCCGCCGGTAGTTTATTCATCAGCTGTTTGTAGACGCGGTTCAGACGCTGGTCCTGTACCTGCATCTCGGCCTTGAGGCATTCACCCATGGCCAGGGTACTGGAGGCATTGTCCATACAGCGGGCATAAGCGGGCGACGGATCGTCGGCCATGGCCAGCGGCGTGCAGCACGCCAATGCCAGCCCAGCCAGATAGTGCTTGATCATGCGAACTCTCCGTGAAGGTCAAAGCGTTTGAGGTTGCTCCGGCGGCATCAACACCCTGCTCGGCTCGAAGCGCAGCGACGGCATCTGTGTGGCGGCATACAACATCACCGCCAATGCTGCAATCAGGGTAACGTCCGCCCAATTCCACCCAGGCATATCAGCGGCTTGGCGCGCTTTCAGACAGTACCAGCCCTGACCAAAGCAAAACACCAGCATCGCTGCCACCCACACGTAGAAGCCTGCCGCCAAGCCCGTCAGGTCGTGGAACTCATAACTCTGGTTGTCAGGCAGGCGGTCGATACCCAGGCTGGTCCCTGCCAGATACAGCGCACAAAGCCCCAGCAGCAGGGCCAAACGGCGAAAGCGCCGATGCGCCAGGATGGCCAGGGCGAGCAATGGGTTGGCAAACCACTGGTGCAGGCCGAATGGTATGCCCCAAGGCCCGTACAGCAGCATCTGCAGGGCGGGCATGTGGTGGCCGTCACTCATCGAGGCGCCATCGAGACACAGGGCGACCAGGTACAACAGGAGGGTAATGCTGAGGTAAAAAGCGGGCAAAGGACACCTGGAAGGTCGGCACAGGGGATGACCATAACCCATGTCATCCCCCGCTTCCAAACTGGGTGATCGCAGCCTCTCACGCCACCGGCGGTTCCAGCAGCAGCCCGTAGATACCCGAGTCCGACAGCTCACCGCCCACGCACCAGCGCGCTCGCAGGGTGCCCTCCAGCACGAACCCCTGGCGCTCCAACGTACGCGCCGAGCCTTGGTTGCGAGGGTCGATCTCGCCTTCCAGGCGGCGCATGTGCAGGGTATTGGCGATGTAGTCGATAAAGCACGTCAACGCTTCATCCATGTATCCCCTGCCCTGCACAGCGCTGGCCAGGCAATAGCCGATCTCACCTCGCCGGGAGGTGTCGTCGATGTTGAACAGTTGAACCATACCGATCAGTTCGCCGTTGTCCCGGCGGTACATACCCAACTTGAGTTGCTCGCCATTGGCGTACGCTTCACGGTCAGCTGCCAGCGCGCTCTGGGCTTCAGCCAGATTCTGCCAGGGCGCGTGGTGCCAGTACCGCATGACCTCAGGGTCGGCCATGATCGCCAACCACTTCGCCGCATCGGCGTGGCGCATGGGGCGCAGGTAAAGGCGCGGGCTATCGAGACACAGATCACTCGGGAAACTTCGGGGTGGGGTCACGCCGGCTCACCTGTCCATTGCTGGGTAAGATGACAGTTTAGCGTCAAGCGCGACCTTCAGGCAGTGCAAAACTGCACGGCGGGCCACAGTCGACAGCCAACGCATTCAGCTTCGCATCGCGACTCTGTCAGAGATGGCGAATCCTACCGACTTCCATGTCAACGATTCAGATCCAAGACGCTCGTGCGCGCACGCTTAGATACGGGCTTAGGCGACCTCAGCCCCATCATCGGGCCAATGCGGCTCATTCGCCCCAGGCGGGGTCAATGGCGGTAGCCCGTAGGCGGCCCGGGCGGTATCACAGCGTGGGTTGTGTACGCCCCCTTCCCACGACGCCTCGAACTCGCGGCAGGGACTGGAACGGTTGGCGTAGATGGCGCAGGCCACGCCCTGCCCCACCTCGCCCTGCAGGCTAATGCAGCGGCAGGGCTTGGCGTCGGTGCCAATCATGGCCACCCGAGACGGACTCACTTGCACCACCAGATCGTCAGGCACCACACCGCCGGAGGACTGGCATTCACCCCAGAAGAAGGACACACGGAAGTACCCGCAGCAAGCGCCGCAGTCAAGGCAAGGGTTATATTCGGACATGATTGCACGGAAGAAAGGTGGTTGAGATCGGGGCTGGCCCGAGCAGCCATTCTCGGTCCAAGCGGGGGTGATTGAATAGAGGGGCAGAAAAAAATAACCGCAGGCGCTTGGCTTTCACCAGACACCCTATTCGCCCCTCGATTTCAGTTAGCGCAGCGCTTTATAGGTATCGCCATCGCATTGATTCAGGCCAAGGCCCGCGGCTGGGCGATAGGGATCACCGCGCACATGGCTGAAGGTCGTTTGCCGGGTGCCCTGGTGTAACAGCCGGTCGTCAGGGCTACCTTCGGTCACAAGGGTGTAGGACGCACGACGCATTGCTTGGTACCGGTCCTCACAGTCTGCCATTGCCTTGTGATAGGCCATCACTTGTCCGTCACTCAAGTTCAGGCACTTGGCCAATTCGACACCCCAGCGCCTCAGGCATACTTCGGCGTAGTGCCTGACCACCAAACCCGGCTCGACGAGCACTTCGCCGCTGCCCGCACCGTCAACCGACGCATTCCCCACCAACGTCGCGTGCCGACCCGGCATGGGAAACACGCTTATCCGGGTACCGGGTTGCACGCCTGGCACCACACAGGCGAACCCTTTGGAGCGTTCGTCACGGGAGTAGAAGCCCACATACTCGCGCACATTGCCCGGCAGCATCACGCGCTCTGGCTGCACATTGCCAATGCCTGGAACCGGGTCAATGGTAAAAATGTTGACCGGGACATCGCACAGTTCAGGGTCCTTGGCCATGGCATTGGCCAGCATGTGGCAGCTGATGCCGCCGCGGCTCCAGCCGACCAGGTTGACCTGGGTAGGCACGCGCGGCTTGCGGAACAGATGAATGATGCGCTCTTGCAGCTCTTGCGGCGTGGGGTGGCGATCGCCGTAGTCATAGGTTCTCCAGAACCACGAAGCGGTCGAAGCCACCTCTGGCACAGGAACGCCGGCATCCTTGAGGCGTTTGTACTCGGCTTCGCTTAGCTTGGTGCGCTGCCAGCGGCTTTCGCCCTTGATGATCTGCAGCACATGGCTGACGTTTTCTTCCCAGCCACGGCCAAACAACTGCCCTGTCCAGTTGTAGTAGCCGCCGGGATCGACGAACAGGCTGTCGTCCTGGAGATTGCCGCTGCCCGGACCGTCGACAGCGACCCAGTGGGCAAATTCGCGGCCTTGGTCATGGCTTGCCAGGGTCGAGACCAGTTCGCCGTTCCAGAAGTTGGTGTTGGTGTCGTCGAAGCGATGGGAACCTGTCCCACAGAAATAGGCGGTAAAAACACTCATGTCACTATCATCGTGCGAGAAATGAGTGCCGAAGGTAATCAGTCAGCGAAGCAAGGCACATTCGGAAGCCCACCCCACCATTGAGCGCAGCGCAGCGCACCTGCCGCCGGCAACGCCAGCGGCAGGGCGTCACGGATTACTTGCGCGCCAGCCCGTCAGCCCGGAACATCTGGCGGATACCGCGGATGGCCTGACGGATCCGGTCCTGGTTTTCGATCAGGGCAAAGCGCACATGGTCATCACCATAGTCCCCAAAGCCGATGCCTGGCGAGACACATACCTTGGCCTCGGCAAGCAGCTTCTTGGAAAACTCGAGCGAACCCAGGTGTGCGTACTCAGGCGGGATCTTGGCCCAGACGTACATGGACGCCTTGGGGTTCTCGACCATCCAGCCCAACTCGTGCAAACCCTTGACCAGCAAATTGCGACGCTGGCGGTACTGCTCGGCAATATCCCGTACGCACTGCTGATCCCCTTCCAGCGCTGCAATGGCAGCCACCTGCAAAGGCGTGAACGTGCCGTAGTCGTGGTAGCTCTTGATGCGCGCCAGGGCATTGACCAGTTCGGGGTTGCCGACCATGAAGCCGATCCGCCAGCCGGCCATGTTGTAGCTCTTGGACAAGGTGAAGAACTCCACCGCAATGTCCTTGGCGCCAGGCACCTGCATGATCGATGGCGCTTTCCAGCCGTCGTACACGATGTCGGCATACGCCAGGTCGTGGACCACCAGCACGCCATATTGCTTGGCCAATGCCACAACGCGTTCGAAGAAGTCCAGCTCCACGCATTGGGCAGTCGGGTTGGACGGGAAGCCGAGAATCATCATCTTGGGCTTGGGGATCGACTCGCGAATGGCCCGTTCAAGCTCGTTGAAGAAGTCCACGCCCGGCACAAGCGGGACAGAACGCACCTGGGCCCCGGCGATGACAGCCCCGTATATATGGATCGGGTAGCTGGGGTTGGGTACCAGTACCGTATCGCCTTGGTCCAGTGTGGCCAGCATCAGGTGCGCCAGGCCCTCTTTCGAACCAATGGTGACGATGGCCTCATCTTCGGGGTCGATGTCGACCCCGTACCGTTCCTTGTACCAGTTCGAGATAGCGCGACGCAGGCGCGGGATGCCGCGGGATGTGGAGTAGCCGTGGGTATCCTCGCGCTGAGCGACCTGCACCAGCTTCTCGACGATATGCGGCGGCGTGGCGCCATCGGGGTTACCCATGCTCAGGTCGATGATGTCCTCGCCACGGCGGCGGGCAGCCATCTTGAGCTCGGCAGTGATGTTGAAGACGTAGGGCGGGAGACGATCGATGCGCGCAAAACGGCGCGGCAAACCTGGAGTGGCCATGGTTTCCTCTAAAAAACGTAAGCGCCCGGAACCGTCCGAGCGACGCTGGCCGCATGCGGCGACCTGACTCAGAAGATAGTGCCGATATAGATGTCTTGTAAAGGGTAATCTGCTGTTTTTTATTATCTAAACAGGGGCATTTTTTGTAACGCCAACGCGCGCAGTGGTGCGCTTCACCATCGCTGGTAGGCCTGTTCCAAAAAAGCTCTACAAACCAAGCGAGGGGTCTGGCTCACCCGCCACAGGCCCCAAATAGACATAAAAAAACCCCGGCGCACAGGCCGGGGTTTTCGTGAAGCAGGCGTGGTTTCAGCGTGCGTAGGTCATCAGCACGTCAGCAGCCGTCTGGCTGTCCACCCCCATCATCAGGCTCAGGGCCATGACGGTGAGGATGGAAAAGCCGAACACTTTGCGCGCCCACTTGCTGTCGTCTTCAGCCTTGTAGCCACCCCATGCCATGTACAGCCAGTAAAGGCCCATGGCAGCTGCCACGGCCATGTAGCCGAGGCCAGCGTAACCACCGAGGGTGAGCATCAAGGTCGCAAGCACGAACGCCAGCACATACAGCACGATCTGCTTCTTCGCAGCCAGGATGCCACGCGCCACCGGCAATACCGGAATGTTTGCGGCGCTGTAGTCCTTGAAGCGGAAGATGGCGATGGCAAAGCTGTGCGGCATCTGCCACAGGCTGAACATCACCAGCAGGGTCACAGCCGCCAGGTCGAAGCTATTGCTGACAGCGCAGTAGCCAATGACAGGCGGCATGGCACCGGACAGGCTGCCGACCAAGGTGCCGTGCACCGATTTACGCTTGAGCCACAGGCTATAGAAGCCTACATAGACCACGAAGCCGATCAGTGCGCAGTACGCGGACAAGGGGTTGGCCTGCACGTACAGCAAGCTGAAACCCGCCACCCCAAGCAGGGTGGCGTAGATCAGCGCGAGGGGCAGTGACATGCCACCCTGTACCATCACGCGGTTCTTGGTGCGCTCCATTTTCTGGTCGATGTCGCGGTCGATGCAGTTGTTGAATGCACAACCGGACGCCACCACCAGGGAAGTACCAACGACCACTGCCAGCAGCAGGGCGAAGTCCACATGGCCCTTCGCGGCAAGGAAGAAACCGCCTGCCACGGAAAGCACGTTACCGAAAATGATCCCCGGTTTGGTGATTTGGATAAAGTGCTTAACGGACATGCAGTCTTACCTCACTTGGCCAGCATTTCGACGTGGATGCTGAACATGATCCACAGCGACAGGCCAACCAGCAGCGCGATCACCATGGCGGTGAACAGGAACGTCGATACGTTGTTGCGTTGCTCTTTCGAGCGGTCCATGTGCAGGAAGTACACCAGGTGTACCACTACCTGAATCACGGCCATGGCCACAACGATCAGAACGGTCAGGTTCTTCGGCAGGCTTGGGTACATCACCAGGCCGAACGGAATCGCGGTCAGGATGATCGACAGGACGAAACCGATCATGTACGACTTGACGCTGCCGTGGCTGCCTTCGTGATGAGTGTCGTGTGCGTTAGCCATTACAGAACCCCCAGCAGGTAGACGACGGTGAATACGCAGATCCAGACCACGTCCAGGAAGTGCCAGAACAGGCTCAGGCAGCTCATGCGGGTCTTGGCGGTCGGCGTGATGCCGTGCTTGTTGATCTGGTACATCATGATTGCCATCCAGATCAGACCAGCCGTCACGTGCAGACCGTGGGTGCCTACCAAGGCGAAGAAGCCCGACAGGAAGCCACTGCGGTTCGGGCCGAAGCCTTCGCCGATCAGGTGATGGAACTCGTAGATTTCCATCGCGATGAAGCCCGCACCGAACAGGAAGGTCACAGCCAACCAGCCCAGTACGCCTGCCTTGTTACCGGCGAACATCTTCAGCATGGCGAAGCCGAAGGTGATCGAGGACAGCAGCAGGAACAGCGTTTCGACAGCTACGAACTTGAGCTCGAAGATGTCATGACCCGACGGGCCGCCGGCAAAACTGCCGGACAGCACCGCGTAGGTGGCGAAGAGCGACGCAAACAGGATGCAGTCGGTCATCAGGTACAGCCAGAAGCCCAGTACGGTCATCTGGCCCGAGTCGTGGTGGTGATCGTCGTGCCCATGGTCGTGACCATGAGCACCGTGCATTACTTGACTGGACATTGATTACACCCGCTCAAACGATTCGACACGTGCGCCGGCAGGCAGAGCACCTGCATTGGCCAACGCTTTCATGCGCTCGCCTTCGATGCGCGCCACTTCTTCGGCCGGAACCATGAAGCCCTGGTCGTCACGCGCAGCGTGGCGAACGAAGACAGCGATGGTTGCAACCAGGCTTGCGCCGACCAGCCACCAGATGTGCCAGATGAAAGCGAAGCCGAAGATGGTCAGGAACAGCCCCATGAACAAACCGGTAGAGGTATTGCTCGGCATGTGGATCGCTTCGTACTTGCCCGGCACCTTGTAGGCAACACCGGCTTCCTTGGCTTCGTGCCAGGCATCCAGGCCAACCTTCTCAGGCATGTGGGCGAAGTTGTAGAACGGAGGTGGCGACGAAGTCGACCATTCCAGGGTACGGCCGCCCCATGGGTCGCCGGTCACGTCCAGGTTCTGGTGACGATCGCGAACCGATACGAACAGCTGGATCAGCTGGCAGGCGATACCGAACAGGATCAGCACGGCACCGACCACGGCAACGTACAGGTAGGGTTCCCACAGTGGGTTGTCCGAGTGGTTCAGACGACGGGTCATACCCATGAAGCCCAGTGCGTACAGCGGCATGAATGCCACGTAGAAGCCCGAGATCCAGAACCAGAAGGCAGCTTTGCCCCACTTCTCGTTCAGGGTGAAACCGAAGGCTTTCGGGAACCAGTAGGCGAAGCCGGCGATGTAGCCGAATACCGCACCACCGATGATCACGTTGTGGAAGTGGGCGATCACGAACAGGCTGTTGTGCAGCACGAAGTCAGCACCCGGTACAGCCAGCAGAACGCCAGTCATGCCACCGATGGAGAAGGTGATCATGAAGCCCAGGGTCCAGAGGATCGGCGCAGTGAAGCGCAGACGGCCCTGGTAGATGGTGAACAGCCAGTTGAACAGCTTCACACCCGTCGGAATGGAGATCAGCATCGTCGCCAGGCCGAAGAAGGTGTTGACGCTGGCGCCGGCACCCATGGTGAAGAAGTGGTGCAGCCAAACCGCAAAGCCCAGTACAGCGATCGCACCCGATGCGTAGATCATCGCGTGGTGGCCGAACAGGCGCTTGCCGGAGAAGGTGGAGGTCACTTCCGAGAACACGCCGAAGGCCGGCAGGATCAGAATGTAAACCTCAGGGTGACCCCAGGCCCAGAACAGGTTGACGTACATCATCGGGTTCCCACCAAGCTCGTTGGTGAAGATGTGGAAGTCCAGATAACGGTCAACGGTCAGCAGTGCCAGTGCAGCGGTCAGGATCGGGAACGAAGCCACGATCAGGACGTTTGCCCAGGTGCAGGTCCAGGTGAAGATGGGCATGTCCATCAGCTTCATGCCAGGTGCGCGCATCTTCATCACGGTGACGAGGAAGTTCACGCCTGTCAGCGTCGTACCCAATCCTGAGAGCTGTAGCGCCCAGATGTAGTAGTCGACACCCACGCCCGGACTGTACTGAATACCCGCGAGCGGCGGATAGGCAACCCAACCGGTCTTGGCGAATTCACCAACGCCCAGCGAGATGTTCACCAGCAGCACGCCTGCCAGCAGCAGGTAGAAGCTCAGGGAGTTCAGGAACGGGAAGGCCACGTCACGCGCACCGATCTGCAGAGGAACCGCGAGGTTCATCAGGCCGGTGAAGAATGGCATCGCCATGAAGATGATCATGATCACACCGTGGGCGGTGAAGATCTGGTCATAGTGTTCAGGCGGCAGGTAGCCTTCGGAACCACCGGTGGCAACAGCCAGCTGGGTCCGCATCATGATGGCGTCGGCAAAGCCGCGCAGCAGCATGACCATCGCGACGATGATGTACATCACCCCGATTTTCTTGTGGTCGACGGTCGTCAACCACTCGGTCCACAAGTAGGACCACTTGCGGAAGTAGGTGACCGCACCAACGACAGCGATACCACCGAGCGCGATAATGGCGAGTGTCACCATGACTATCGGCTCGTGATAGGGTATCGCCTCCAGGCTTAATTTACCGAACATCTCTTACTCCTCTGCACCGGCAGCTGGTTGCATACTCGATTCCACACCCTTGGTAGTGGCCAGGTCTTTGCTGCCAGCTTGTTCGTGGCTCGAACGACCGCGGTTCATGCCTTCGTACTTGTCGACGATCAGCTGGAACTGGTCAGGCGAGGCCTCGCTATACAGCGTGACTGGGTTGTTTTCGCTTGGTTTGGCCAAGGCTTCGTATTCGGCCTTGCCCAGCTTCTTCGGCGACTGCTTGACTTCGGCGACCCACTTCTCGAAGTCTTCCTGGGACGTGGCAGTAGCCTTGAATTTCATGCCGGTGAAGCCAGCACCGCTGTAGTTGGCGCTGATACCGTCAAACACGCCGTTCTCGTTGGCGATCAGGTGCAGCTTGGTGGTCATGCCCGCCATGGCGTAGATCTGGCCGCCCAGGCCCGGGATGAAGAACGAGTTCATCACGGCGTCGGAGGTGACGCGGAAGTTGACCGGGGTATTGGCCGGGAAGACGATCTTGTTGACCGTGGCGATACCTTGTTCCGGGTAGATGAACAGCCACTTCCAGTCTAGCGCGACGACGTCGATCTGCACGGGCTTCACGTCGGAATCCAGAGAACGGTACGGGTCGAGCCTGTGGGTGGACTTGTAGGTCACGTAACCCAGCACGATGATGATCAGAATCGGGATGATCCACACCGCAGCCTCGATCTTGGTCGAGTGAGACCAGTCCGGGGTGTAGGTGGCTGCCTTGTTGGAAGCGCGATACTTCCAGGCGAACACCACGGTCATGATGATGACTGGCACGACGACCAGCAGCATCAGGCCGATTGCGATCAGGATCAGGTTCTTTTGCTCAATGCCGACCTGTCCCTTCGGGTCGAGCAGGGTCCAGTTGCACCCACTGAGTAAAAGCATGCCTAAAAAGGGCAATATGCCAAACAGTCTGGGGTAACGCTTTTTACTCATCTCACGACCTCTAGATCAGCTTGCTTCAATGCAATTGGTGTTTGGTAGCCAACACTTCGTCCAACCAAGTGAGGCATTGCGCGCCCGTACCCGCTCCTGCCTGGGCCCGACTGCAGGACCTTGGCTTCAAGCGAGTTAGCGGTGCTTTTGGTTTCGTAGGCAAAGGCCTGTATAGCAGACCAATTCCATTTGGTGCGGAAAACGCGGAGGGGGGTCCGCCCGGTATCGCCGTTGGGCGAAACTTGACGAAGTCAGCAAAAAGGAGCGCTGGGGCTTCCTTCAATCCTGCGACTTGCAAGCAGTGCCGAACGGAAATTGGGGGCGATTGTAGATAGGTCGCCAACCCTTGACTATGACTTATTGAGCAACAGTCCTTTACAGGATCTGTAACAATAACGCCGATAAATTCAACTTCGCGACACTTTGTCGCACCCCTGGCTATAGCCCTGCAACCCGCATTCAGCAAGGGCTACAGCTTGATCTGGATCAACTTCCCAGGGGTTTCCCGACCTTGATCGAGCGCCTGAAAACCTTGTTGGATTCAGGGACTTTTGTCTAAGGGCGGCGACGGTTGCGGTAGATGCCAAGTGGCACCAGCAACGCCGTCAGGACGAAGGCAATCAATGCCCATTGCGCCAGCGAAAGGCCCAGCACCGGTGGGTAAGGCGTGCTGCAGAAGCCGTCCACTTGAAACGCCAGCGGCCAGAGCTTGGCCAAGGGCAAGTCATCGACGATGGGCTGCAGGGTATCGATGCCACAACTGACCATGGGGTTGGCGAGTATATACACATGGTTGCCGGCTGCAATGATTCCGCCAATGGCGCTGACCACCACCAGTGCCTCGAAGAAGGTCAGGCTGCGTCGCCCGGGCATGGCTGCGGCCAGGAATGCAAAGACGGCGATGAACAGGAGCGCATAGCGCTGAAGGATGCACAACGGGCATGGCGCCTCGCCCAGCACTACCTGCATGTAGAGAGCGCCACCGATCAGCGAAACGCAGATCAGGCCCAACAGTACCAGAAAGCGCCGTTCCCGATTCAGGCGCGATGTTTGATCATTCATTGCCGGTTCCTTGGATGGATAGTCGCAGCGTATTCCGCCAGCCCGGCGTAATTCTACACAGACGCCGGTTGCCTGGGCGCCCCGCCTTTCATGGATACATATTCCAGGCGGCAATGGGGTGTGGTTCAGACCGGGCATTGGCAGGACGGTTCAACGAGGGGCAGCGAAAATTGAAGCTACCGAACAGGCCGCAGTTGCCGCCTGCTTCTCGCTCAGCAGGAGTGAATGGCAGCTGGGTTAATGCAGGATTAACGCTCAGACACGTATCGCCCTGGCGATCTCGTCTTCGCAGGAAGGGGCTGCCTTGCAGCCCCAGAGACGGCCGACCTTGCGCCTGGCCGTTACGCTTCTTTATATATAGTCACTAGGCGCTAATGCGCTTACGCCAGCGCTGCGGCCGGCCCGAAGAACTCGTAGCGGGTCTGTTGCTCGGGTACGCCCAAGGCCAGAAGCTGGCGTTTAACGGCGGCCATGAAGGGCTTCGGCCCGAGGAAGTAGGCGTCCACATCGCGCTCGCGAGGGAGCCATTCGCCCAGCAGATGCTGGTCCAGCAGGCCCACGGCATCGGCGTGGGCTGCTTCATCCGCTTCGGCGTAGCAGTAGAAACGCTTGAGCTGCGGATGCCGCGCTGCCTGAGTGTCGAGCCACTCGCGAAATGCATGCACCTGTCCATTGCGCGCGCAGTGAATGAAGTGCACCGGCCGCCCGGTCGGCAAGGCTGCTTCTAGCATGGCCAAGGTAGGCGTAATGCCCACGCCCCCACTGATCAGCACTAACGGTCTGTCACTGGCGGCCAGTGTGAAATCACCGGCTGGCGGGAACAATTCGAGGGTGTCACCTACCCTCAGGTGGTCATGCAGGTAGTTGGAGACCTTGCCATCGGATTCGCGTTTGACGCTGATCCGATATTCACGCCCGTCGCACAAGGCGGAGAGCGAATAGTTGCGGCGTTGCTCTGCACCATCGATCATCAGCCTCAGGCCGATGTACTGCCCTGGTTCAGCCTTGAGCACCGGCTTGCCGTCCACCGGTGCGAAGTAGAAGGAGACGATCTCGAGGCTTTCTTCCACCCGCCGTGCCAGTCGGAATTCGCGAGCCCCTCGCCACCCGCCGTCGGCCTCTTCCTTTTGCTTGTAAAGGTTTTCTTCAGCACCAATGAGTATGTCTGCCAACTGGCCATAGGCTGCGCCCCAGGCATCGATTACCTCGGCCGTGGCAATGTCTGTGCCCAACACTTCCTCGATGGCCCGCAGTAAACAGCGGCCAACGATCGGGTAATGCTCGGGCAGGATCTGCAGCGCCACATGCTTGTTGATGATCTGGCCCACCAGACCGCCCAGCTGTTCGAGCTGGTCGATATGACGGGCATACATCAGCACGCCATTGGCCAAGGCACGGGGCTGGTCACCGCTGGCCTGATGCGCCTGGTTGAACAGTGGGCGTACCTCGGGATACTCGTTGAGCATCATCTGGTAAAAATGAGTGGTCAGTGCCTCGCCGCCTGTTTCCAGCAATGGAACGGTGGCCTTGATGATCGCACGTTGTTCGGCATTGAGCATTGCAGCAACTCCTGAGCCTGGGGCTTCGAATGATGCTCAGTCTTTTCATCATTCGTGCCAAGTCCAGCGCGCAGCAAATCCGCGGCCTTCAAGCCGCAGCATGTCTAAATGACTCAGGGCAGCGTATAGTCAATTAGACCCACAGGAGTCCCTATGACTGCCAAGCCACTGCTTACTGCCTTGCTGCCACTGGTCAGCGACCTGTCTCGCGACCTGCCTGATCAGGAACGCTATCGCCGTTTACTGCAAGCCATGCGGAGTCTGTTGCCCTGTGACGCTGCCGCCTTGCTCCGGCTCGATGGCGAATGGCTAGTGCCCTTGGCCGTGGATGGCCTGAGCCCAGACACCCTTGGACGTCGCTTCAAGGTCAGTGAGCATCCACGTTTTCAGATCCTGTTGAGCAGCCCCTCCCCTACCCGCTTTGCCAGCGACTCCGAGCTGCCGGACCCGTACGATGGCCTGGTCAATACGCCGGATGTGGACCTTGAGGTTCACGACTGCATGGGTTGCCCTTTGATGGTCGATGAGCGCCCGTGGGGGCTGGTCACCCTCGATGCCCTGACGCCCGGCCAGTTCCAGAGCCTGGAGCTCGACGCCTTGCAAGCCTTTGCCAGCCTGGCCGCTGCGACGGTGACCGTGGCCGAGCGGATCGAACGCCTGGCCCTGCGTGCGGAAAATGAGCATCAGCGGGCGGAGGTGTACCGCCAGGCCAGTGGTCAGGACCGAGAGCTGATCGGCCAGAGCCCGGCCCACCAGCGCATGGTGGAGGAAATCCGACTGGTGGGCAGCAGCGATCTCACCGTGCTGATCACCGGCGAGACCGGGGTGGGCAAGGAGTTGGTGGCCCAGGCCCTGCACCAGGCGAGCAGCCGGGCCCACAAGCCGCTGATCAGCCTGAACTGCGCAGCGCTGCCCGACACGCTGGTGGAAAGCGAGCTGTTCGGCCACGTGCGCGGGGCCTTCACCGGCGCCCATGCAGACCGCCGGGGCAAGTTCGAACTGGCCCATGGGGGCACCTTGTTTCTCGACGAGGTGGGCGAGTTGCCGCTGGCGGTACAAGCCAAGCTGCTGCGCGTGTTGCAAAGCGGACAGTTGCAGCGGCTGGGTTCAGACCGCGAACACCACGTCGATGTGCGCCTGATCGCCGCCACCAACCGTGATCTGGCCGCCGAGGTCCGCAACGGGCGCTTGCGTGCCGATTTCTACCACCGTCTGAGCGTCTATCCGTTGCATGTCCCTCCTCTGCGGGAACGCGCACGCGACGTGTTGCTGCTGGCAGGCTACTTCCTCGAACAGAATCGCTCACGCTTGGGCCTGAGCAGCCTACGACTGGGCGCGGACGCTCAAGCTGCACTCCTGGCCTACGACTGGCCGGGCAACGTGCGTGAACTGGAGCATCTGATAGGCCGCTCGGCGCTCAAGGCGTTGGGCCGACAAACGGTACGCCCCAGGATCTTGTCCTTGACCGCTGTCGATCTGGATCTGCAACCACCTACCTCACTGCACTCGCAGCCCGCTCCAGCCCCTGAGACGATGGTACCGGACCTGGGTGCTGGAGGCCTGCGCCAAGCGCTGGACACCTACCAACGCCAGCTGATCCAGGCCTGCCTGGACCAACATCAGGGCAACTGGGCAGCCACCGCAAGAGCGCTCGAACTCGACCGCGCGAACCTCAGCCGCCTGGCCCGGCGGCTAGGTATCCGCTAGGGATGCCTCACAAAAGGATTAACCCAGAAAGCCTCTGGTTGGTCTGAACACGGCTGCTATATCTCCTAAACGCCCATGCCTCGACTCACCAGTCGAGGTTGCCGCATCGCGTTCCAGAGGACCTGGTGCAGCAATGCCGGCCACATTCAGGCCGGGGGGATCAGTCGACCAGCAGGGAGCACTTCATGGAAAACATCGTCGTCGCCGATAAGCAGTCCGCCGTCGCCACCCAGAATGCCTGGGGCAATATCAGTCTCAATGGCCCAGGCGTCGTGCAGATGCCCGTCGCCCCCGACCAGGTCGCCACCGTCACCCAACGCGGGCAGGATTTGATCGTCACGCTCAAGTCCGGCGAGAAGGTCACCATCGGCAATTTCTTCGCGGTGAATCAGGCTGGCGTTGGCAGCGACATGGTGTTCGTCGGCGAAGACGGTACCCTCTGGCAAGCCGAATACGACGCCCAGGCGTTCACCGGCTTCACCTTCAACGAAGTGGCTTCTCTGGACGAACTGGTTGCAGGCATCGGTACGGCGGGCGATGCCATGCCGACGTGGGCCATCGCAGGCCTGGGGTTGCTCGGCGTGGGCGGCGGTAGGCGGCGGTAGTGGCGGCGGCGGCGGTGGTGGCGGTGCAGTGCCTGACACCACGGCCCCGGCGACCCCCATCGACCTGCTGGTTTCCCCGGATGGCCTGCGCCTGTCGGGGCGCGGTGAAGCGGGTGCGATCGTGAACATCCGCGATGCGGCTGGCAACCTGCTCGGTACCGGTACGGTCGGGGCCGATGGCAGCTTCGATGTAGCGCTCAACGCCCCCCAGATCAACAGCGAAAACCTGCAAGTGACCTTGACCGATGCAGCCGGCAATGTGTCTGCACCAGGCACCGTGACCGCACCGGATGCGACCGCTCCGCTGGCGCCAACCGAACTGGCGATCGACGCTCAGGGTACAACGCTTACCGGCCGTGCCGAGCCAGGTTCCACGGTGTCGGTCAGAGGGGCCGACGGCGTGCTGCTGGGCTCGGCCACGGCAGGGACGGATGGATTGTTCAGCGTTACCCTGCAACCGGCACAGACCGCCGGCCAGGCCTTACAGGTCACGGCCGAGGATGCGGCGGGCAACACGTCCGCCGCAGCCGGTATTGCCGCTCCAGTGGTCGATGGCACCGATACTACCCCTCCTGATGCGCCCGTGGCGCTCGCTGTGTCCGCTGATGGCACGCGCCTTTCGGGCCGTGGCGAGCCCGGCACTACGGTCAATGTTCGCGACGCTGCCGGCAATGTGATCGGCAGCGGCGTGGTGGGGGCCAATGGTGCCTTCGAGGTGGTGCTCACACCCGCGCAGCTCGATAGCCAGAACCTGCAAGTTACCCTTACCGATGCCGCTGGCAACGTCTCTGCACCGGGTGCTGTCGTAGCGCCAGACCTCACGGCGCCGCTCGCACCGACCAATCTGGCCGTCGATGCCCAGGGTGCCACCCTGACCGGGCGGGCCGAGCCCGGGTCTACCGTTTCGGTACGCGGCCCCGGCGGCGCGTTGCTGGGCACCGCCATCGCGGGCGCTGACGGCCTGTTCAGTATCACGCTACAACCCCCGCAGACCACTGGCCAGGCCTTGGCCGTGAGCGCCACCGACGCGGCAGGCAATACGTCGCCGGCAGCCAACATCACCGCGCCCTTGGTCGATGGCGGTGACACCACGCCGCCGGATGCACCGGTGGACCTGGTGGTAGGCCTGGCTGGCACCCAACTGACCGGCCGCGGCGAAGCCGGCACCACCGTGCAAGTGCGCGACGCGGCAGGCAACCTGCTCGCCACGGGCACCGTGGGTGCTGATGGCACCTTCACCGTCAGCCTGGACCCTGCCGTCAAGGACGGCAGTAGCCTTCAAGTCACCCTGACCGACGCGGCAGGCAACACTTCACCAGCCGCCAGCGTGGCGTCGCCAGATCTTGTGGGGCCCGCGCAGCCCACCGACCTGGCACTGGCCGATGGCGTCACCTTCACCGGGCGCGGTGAGCCAGGCGCTACCGTGCAGGTGCGCGACGCTGCCGGCACCGTGATCGGCACAGGCACCGTAGGCGCAGACGGCGCCTTCAGCGTCACTCTCTCCCCTGCCCAGGCCAACGGCCAGGCACTGGACGTACGCCTGGTCGATGCGGCAGGCAATGCCTCGGCACCCTTGCAGTTCGATGCCCCTGACATCACCCCGCCAGAGGCGGTCACCAATGTGCTGGTTGGCCCGAGCGGCACCGTGATCGGTGGCCGAGGCGAGCCGGGTGCGACGGTCGAGGTGCGCGATGCGAACGGTACCCTGCTGGGCAGCGCTGTGGTTACCGCCAACGGCACCTTCCTGGTCAACCTCGACCCCGCCGTGCAACCCGGCGAGCAACTGAGCCTGGTGCAAACAGACCCTAGCGGCAACGCCTCGCCCGCAGTCGACTACGAAGTGCCCCTGACGCCAGCCCTGGAAAGCCCTGCCAACCTGGCGGTAAACGCCGACGGCACAGTGCTCAGCGGTACTGCTCCGGCGGGCTCGCGCGTCGAGGTGCGCGATGCCAGCGGCGCGTTGATCGGCAGCGCCATCGCCAATGCCGACGGCAGCTTCAGCATCGACCTGAACCCCGCTCAGGCCAATGGCGAACTGCTGGATGTGGTGGCCATCGCCGACGATGTGTCATCGCTGCCCGCCCAAGTCACCGCCCCTGACATCACGGCGCCCACCGCCCCCACAGAGCTGGCGGTGAGCGCCGACGGCACCGTGGTCACCGGCCGCGCGGAGCCGGGCAGCACCGTGCGTATTCTGGCCGCTGACGGCACTGAGTTGGGCTCGGCGGTCGTCGGCGCCACCGGCGTGTTCAGCATTACTTTGAACCCTGCCCAAGTAGACGGCGAAGTGCTGCAAGCCACTGCCGCCGATGCTGCGGGCAACATATCCCAAGCCAGCGCAGTCACAGCACCGGACATCGATGGTGGCGGTGATGTCACCCCGCCAGACGCGCCCGTGAACTTGGTCATCGGACTGGCAGGCAGCCAACTGACCGGTCGCGGCGAAGCCGGCACCACCGTGCAAGTGCGCGACGCGGCAGGCAACCTGCTCGCCACGGGCACTGTCGGCGCCGATGGCACTTTCACCGTCAACCTGGACCCCGCCGTCAAGGATGGCAGCAGCCTCCAAGTCACCCTGACCGACGCGGCAGGCAACATTTCGCCAGCCGCCAGCGTGGCATCTCCAGATCTTGTGGGGCCTGCGCAACCCACCGACCTGGCCCTGGCCGATGGTGTCACCTTCACCGGGCGCGGTGAGCCAGGCGCTACCGTGCAAGTGCGCGATGCTGCCGGCACCGTGATCGGCACAGGCACCGTGGGCGCAGACGGCGCCTTCAGCATCACCCTCTCCCCTGCCCAGGCCAACGGCCAGGCACTGGACGTACGCCTGGTCGATGCGGCAGGCAATGCCTCGGCACCCTTGCAGTTCGATGCCCCTGACATCACCCCGCCAGAGGCGGTCACCAATGTGCTGGTCGGCCCTGGCGGTAACGTGATCGGTGGCCGAGGCGAGCCAGGTGCGACGGTCGAGGTGCGCGATGCGAACGGTACCTTGCTGGGCAGCACCGTGGTTACCGCCAACGGCACCTTCCTGGTCAACCTCGACCCCGCCGTGCAACCCGGCGAGCAACTGAGCCTGGTGCAGACAGACCCTAGCGGCAACGCCTCGCCCGCAGTCGACTACGAAGTGCCCCTGACGCCAGCCCTGGAAAGCCCTGCCAACCTGGCGGTAAACGCCGACGGCACCGCACTCAGCGGTACTGCTCCGGCAGGCTCACGCGTCGAGGTGCGCGATGCCAGCGGTGCGTTGATCGGCAGCGCCATAGCCAATGCCGACGGCAGCTTCAGCATCGACCTGAACCCCGCCCAGGCCAATGGCGAACTGCTGGATGTGGTGGCCATCGCCGACGATGTGTCGTCACTGCCCGCTCAAATCACCGCCCCCGATATCACAGCGCCTGCCTCCCCCGCGGAGCTGGCGGTGAGCGCCGACGGCACCGTGGTCACGGGCCGCGCCGAGCCGGGTAGCACCGTGCGTATTCTGGCCGCTGACGGCACCGAGCTGGGCTCGGCGGTCGTCGGCGCTACCGGCGTGTTCAGCATCACCTTGAACCCGGCTCAGGTAGACGGCGAAGTGCTGCAAGCCACTGCCACCGATGCCGCAGGCAATGCATCCCAGGCCAGTTCGGTCACCGCACCGGATATCGATGGCGGTGGCGATACAACGCCGCCTGAAGCGGCTTCCAACCTGGTCGTGGGTGTGGCGGGTACTCAGTTGAGCGGTCGCGGTGAAGCCGGAGCTACCGTCCAAGTGCGTAATGCGGCCGGTGACCTGATTGCAACAGGCACCGTGGCTGCCGATGGCACCTTCACTGTCAACCTGGACCCCGCCGTCAAGGACGGCAGCGACCTGCAGGTCACGCTCACCGATGCCGCGGGGAACGTGTCCCAGCCCGCGACCGTTACCTCCCCTGACCTGATTGCCCCGGCGCAGCCAACCGACCTGGCCTTGGCTGGCGGCGTGACCCTGACCGGTCGCGGTGAAGCGGGTGCCATCGTGCAGGTCCGTACCGCAACCGGTACCGTGATCGGCTCGGCAATCGTGGGTGACGACGGCCTGTTCACGGTCACCCTCTCTCCTGCCCAGGCCAACGGCCAGGCGCTGGACGTGCGCCTGGTAGACGCAGCTGGCAACACGTCTGACCCGTTGCAGTTCGATGCCCCGGACATCACCCCACCCGAAGCCGTGACCAATCTTCTGGTCGGCCAAGGGGGGACCGCACTCAGTGGTCGTGGCGAAGCCGGTGCCACAGTTGAAGTGCGTGACATCGATGGCAATCTGCTAGGTCGCGGCGTAGTCACCGCCAACGGCACATTCCTGGTAAACCTCGACCCTGCCGCGCAGGCCGGTGAGCAACTGAGGCTGATTCAGGTAGACCCCAGCGGCAATGCTTCTATCCCCGTGACAATCGCGGTGCCGGCGACCAATCCACCCGCCAGCCCTGCTGAGCTGGCACTGTCCGAAGACGGTACCGCCCTCACCGGCACCGCCCCGGCAGGCACTCGGGTGGAAGTGCGCGGGGCGGACGGTGCGTTGCTTGGCAGCGCAGTCGCAGGCCCTGACGGCAGCTTCACCGTCGAGCTGGCACCCGCACAAGCCAACGGCGAATTGCTCGATGTGGTCGCGATCGACAGTGCAGGGCTTTCTTCCCTGCCCACCCAGATCATCGCCCCGGACATCACTGCGCCTGCAACGCCAAGCGAACTGGCCATCAATGCCGACGGCACGGTGCTCAGCGGACGTGGCGAACCCGGCAGCACCGTGCGTGTGCTGGCTGCCGATGGCACCACGGTATTGGGCAGCGCAGTGGTCGGCGCCACTGGCCGCTTCAGCATCACATTGAACCCGCCACAGGTCGACGGCGAGGTCTTGCAGGTCACGGCCACCGACGCAGCGGGCAACACCTCTGCTGGGGGTAATGTCACCGCGCCGGATATCGATGCCGTGGACAACACCCCGCCTGCACCTGCCACGGGCCTGGCCATCAACCTTGCCGGCGCGCAACTGAACGGGCGCGGTGAAGCTGGCGCTACGGTGCAGGTACGCGATGGCCAAGGCAATCTGCTGGCCAGCGGAACCGTCAATGCCGACGGCACCTTCCAGCTCAACCTGGACCCTGCGGTCAAGGACGGCAGCACCCTGCAAGTCGTGCTCACCGATGCCGCCGGCAACGCCTCCACCCCCGCCACCGTGGTCAGCCCCGACCTGCTGGCGCCCGCCCAGCCAACCGAGCTTGCCCTTGAAGGCGGCATCACGCTTACCGGTCGTGGCGAGCCTGGCGCAACGGTGCAAGTACGCACCGCTGGTGGGGCCGTGATCGGCACCGGCCTGGTGGATGCAAACGGCAACTTCAGTCTCATCCTGGCACCCGCGCAGGCCAACGGCGAAGCACTCGATGTACGCCTGGTGGACGCCGCCGGCAACGCCTCGACCCCGCTGCAGTTCGAAGCACCGGACATCACGCCGCCGGCTGCGGTAAGCAATGTCGTGGTGGGCAACGCCGGCTTGACCGTGGCCGGTCGAGGCGAAGCGGGCGCGCGCGTGGAAGTGCGCGATGCGACCGGCACTGTGATCGGCAGCAGCACCGTGAGTGGCAACGGGACCTTCCTGCTCGAACTCAACCCACCCGCCCAGCCCGGCGCACGCCTGAATCTCGTGCAGACCGACCCCAGCGGTAATGCGTCCGAACCGCTGCTGTTCGACGTCCCTCTTGTTCCGGCCCCGGCCAGCCCGAGCGGTCTGGTGGTGGCCGACGACGGCACCAGCATCAGCGGCACGGCCCCGGCAGGCAGCCAGGTGCAGGTACGTGATGCCGATGGCAACGTAGTCGGCAGTGTGGTGGTAGGTGCCGGTGGCACGTTCACCGTGGTGCTCAACCCGGCTCAGGCCAACGGCGAACTGCTCGACGTGGTGGCCATCGATGGCGCAGCAAACGCCTCCCTGCCCGTGCAGGTGACGGCGCCGGACATCACGCCACCAGCCATCCCCGGCGAGTTGCAGGTCAATGGCGACGGCAGCGTGGTCACGGGGCGCGCCGAAGCAGGCAGCACCGTGCGTGTGCTGGCCGCTGACGGGGTCACTGTGCTGGGGTCAGCCGTGGTGGGTGCAACCGGTGTCTTCAGCATCACCCTGAATCCGCCACAGGTCGACGGCGAGGTCTTGCAGGTCAATGCCACCGATGCCGCCGGCAATGCCTCGTTGCCAGGCTCGGTCACTGCGCCTGTGATTGACAACGGGGGCGACAACACGCCGCCACAACCTGCCACCGACCTTGTGATCAGTGCCAATGGCGCCACCGTTTCCGGGCGCGGCGAAGTCGGCACCACCGTGCAAGTGCGTAATTATCAGGGGCAGCTGCTGGCAAGCGGCACGGTACAAGCCGACGGCACCTTCGTGGTGCAGTTGCAGACGCCGGTGATTGACGGCTCGGCGCTCCAGGTCACCCTTACCGATGCAGCGGGCAACGTCTCGGCGCCAAGCTCGCTGGCCGCGCCTGACCAGGTGGCGCCGCTGCAGCCTGCCAATCTGGCGCTGGAAAACGGCGTGACCTTGAGCGGTACTGCCGAGGCCGGCGCGCGCGTTGAAGTGCGCGACGCCGCTGGCACCCTGATCGGCAGCGCCATCGCCCAGCCCGGCGGTACCTTCAGCCTCACACTCGACCCGCCGCAGGCCAACGGTCAGGCCCTGTCCGTGACCGTGACCGACGCTGCGGGTAACAGCTCGGTGCCGCTGGGCTATGTCGCCCCCGACATCACGCCGCCAGTGCCGGTCAGCAACGTGCAAGCAGGTGCGGGAAGCCTCGCCGTCGCAGGCAGGGGTGAACCGGGCGCCACCGTACAGGTGCGCAATGATGAGGGCCTTGTCATCGGCACGGGGACTGTCGCGGTCAACGGCACCTTCGTCGTCAACCTCGATGCGCCGCTGGCGGCCGGCCAGGCCATCTCGCTGGTGCAGACCGACGCAGCTGGCAATACCTCCACGGTGATAGACGTCACCGTTTCGCAAGCCCCTGTACCGGCCAGCCCGACCGATATCGTGGTGGCTGGGGACGGCACCTCGGTCAGTGGCACCGCACCGGGCAACGCTCAGGTTGAAGTACGCGATGCCCAGGGCAATGTCATCGGCACCGTGCAGGCCAACCCTGACGGCAGCTTCACCGTGGGGCTCACACCGGCCCAGGCGAACGGCGAAACCCTGGATGTGGTCGCCGTCGACGGCGACGGCACCCCCTCGCTGCCCGTGCAGATCGTCGCTCCCGACATCACGGCCCCCAATGAACCTACCGAGCTGCAGTTGAACACCAATGGCAGCGTATTGACCGGACGGGGCGAGGCAGGAGCCACGGTGCAGGTCACCGATGCCGATGGCAACGTGCTCGGCACGGCTCAAATCGGTGCCAACGGCGTTATCAGCGTGCAGCTGACGCCACCACAAACCGATGGCCAGACCCTGGAAGTCACCGTGCGCGATGGCGCCGGCAACACCTCCAGCGCCACCCTCACGGCGCCTGATCTGGACGGCCCGCTGCAGCCTTCTGCGTTGGCCATCGACACGGCGGGTATCCACCTCACCGGCGTGGGTCAGGTCGGCTCGATCATCACCGTCCGCGACGCAGGCGGCGCTGTGTTGGGCAGCGCAACCGTGGGCGCTGACGGACGCTTCGACGTCACCCTGTCCGCTGCCCAGCGCAACGGCGAAAGCTTGAGCGTGGAAGCCACCGACAACCTGGGCAACAGCGCAGGGCCTGTACCCTTCACGGCGCCGGATACCACGCCACCTCAGCAGGTTACCGATGCGGTCATCAACGGCGCAGGCAGCGCGGTGAGCGGTACTGGCGAAGCCGGCGCCACGGTGACCGTACGCGCGCCGAACGGCGCCGTGCTGGGCTTCGCCCAGGTAGGCGGCAATGGCGCCTTCTCGGTCACGCTCGACCCCGCGCAGACCAATGGCCAAGTGCTGAGTGTCGAACAGCGTGATGCTGCCGGCAACCTGTCCCAAGCCGTCGATCTGACTGCACCGGACAACGAACCGCCTGCCCTACCCGGCACCCTGCTGGTATCAGCCGATGGCACCCTCGTGACCGGCACGGGCGAGCCTGGCGCACAAGTCACGGTGACCGGTGTGGCTGGCATCGTGCTGGGCACTGCCGAGGTTCAAGCCGATGGCAATTTCAGCGTCACCCTGGTACCCGCGCAGCTCGGTGGCCAGGACCTGTCGATCATACAGACCGACCCTGCCGGCAACCCGTCCCCGGCGGGCACCGTGACGGCGCCCGACCTCGCACCGCCTCTGGCGGCTGTTGGCCTCTCGCTCAATGACGCCGGGAACGTACTGAGCGGTCAAGGTGAGGCCGGGACCACTGTCGAGGTGCGCGATGCCGCTGGCAATGTGCTGGGCAGCGTCGAAGTAGGGGTAGATGGCAACTTCGAAGTCCCTCTCACCCCAGCGCAAACCAATGGCGAAGTGCTGTCGGTGATCCTCATCGACGCACAGGGCAACCTGTCGCCTGCAACCACGCTCACGGCTGACGACAGCACACCACCGGCAACCGCTACGGGTCTTGTCATCACCCCGGGCGGCACTGCCATCCAGGGCGTTGGCGAGCCCGGCGCCACGGTGGAAGTACGGGGCGCTGGCGGCGCCGTGCTGGGCAGTATCCTGGTGCCTGAGGGTGGTAATTTCACCGTACCCGTGTCACCTGCGCAGCTCGATGGCCAGGTGCTGGACGTCGTATTGATCGACGGCGCCGGCAACGTCTCGTTGCCAGGCCAGGTCACCGCGCCGGACATCACCCCACCTGCGCAACCCACCGGCGTGGTGGTCAGCGAAGACGGCACCACTGTGACCGGTAACGCGCCTGGCGCCCAGACCGTCACGGTACGCGACAGTGCCGGCGGTGAAGTCACTGTCCCGGTAGACGCCGACGGCGGCTTCAGCGTGACGCTGCCCACCGCGCAAAACAATGGGGAGACCGTCACCGTCGTGGTCACCGACCCGACCGGCAATGCATCGGCGCCGATCAGCGTGACAGCACCGGACAACACCGATCCGCTGCCAGCTACCAATGTCAGCGTGAGCCCCGATGGTACGACGGTCGGCGGCACGGCCGAACCTGGCAGCACGGTGGTCATCCGCAACCCGGATGGCTCCGAGCGCGGCAGTGATACGGCCGGCCCGGACGGCACCTTCGTGATCCCGGTCGACCCGCCCCTGAGCACGGGCGAAACGGTCGACGTGGTCGTGATCGACCCGTCCGGCAACGCCTCCACCGACGTGCAGCTGCAAGGCCCGACCGGTAACGAAGTGGCGGCCCCAAGCAACCTGGCGATCAGCGAAGACGGCTTCCTCCTGACCGGCCAGGGCACCGTCGGTACCTTGATTACCGTGACATCCGCCGGTACCACATTGGGCACGGCGACGGTTGGCACCGACGGCATCTTCCGCGTGTTCTTCCTCAATGCCCAGCTCAATGCGCAGAAATTGCAGGTCACCGCGCGAGCCACGGCAGGCGGCCAACCCTCGGTGCCAGCCACCGTGGTTGCCGAAGACACCACGCCGCCTGATGCACCGACAGGCGTGGCCATCGACCGTATCGGCAGCACCTTGACCGGCCAGGGGGAAGTGGGCGCTACCGTGCGTGTCAGCGATAGCTTGGGCAACTTCCTGGGCAGCGCGACCGTAGGCAGCAATGGCTTGTTCACGGTCGACTTCGTCCCGGCAGTGGCCAACGCCCAGAACCTCATCGTGACCCAGGCGGACGCGGCCGGTAATGTGTCATTGGCTGCGACCTTGCAGGCACCCGATCTGCAGGCGCCTCTGGCTGCCAACAACCTGAGCTTGAACAACGCAGCCACGGTCGTCAGCGGCCAGGGTGAAGCCGGGGCGCTGGTGACGATTCGCGATGCCAGCGGCGCGGTACTGGCCACCGGCACCGTCAACCAGAGTGGCCAGTTCCAGATCACCCTGCCCAGTGCCCAGACCACCGGCAGCGCGCTGCAGGTCACCCTCAGCGACGTAGCCGGCAACGTGTCGGCGCCGGCCAGCCTCGCGACCCCAGACCGCACACCGCCAGCGGCAGTGATCGACGCGCAGTTGAGCGGCGATGGCCGGCAGCTGTCCGGCAGCGGTGAACCCGGCGCCACCATGCAGGTGCGCAACGCTTCCGGCACCGTGCTGGGAACCGCGACGGTGGGTGTGGATGGCCGCTTTACCGTGGTGTTCGATACGCCCCAGGCCAATGGTCAGGCCATCGGCGTCACCCAGGTCGATGCCGCCGGCAATACCTCGGTCGCCGTCAACCTCACCACGCCAGACCTCACGCCCCCTGCCACCCTGACCAACGTGGTGCTTAACAACAACGGCCTGACCCTGACCGGCTTGGGCGAAGCAGGCGCCACCGTCAGCGTGCGCGGGGTCGACGGCACTATCCTCGGTACAGGACTGGTCGCGGCCAATGGCAGCTTTACCCTGACCCTGAACAGCGCCCAGCTCAACGCGCAGCGCCTGAGCGTCACCCAGACCGATGCGGGCAACAACACATCGGTGGCGGTTGCCGTGACTGCGCCGGACTTCACCGCCCCCGACGCGCCGGTCAACCTGCTGCTCGCCCCGTCGGGCCTGCAGATGACCGGCAGCGCCGAAGCAAACAGCACGGTGACCGTGCGTGACAACGCCGGCAACGTGCTGGGCACGGCAGTCGCCGCCGCCAATGGTACCTTCCAGGTAACCCTCAACGCGCCCCAAACCAACGGGCAGGCCCTGCAGGTGACCGCCACCGACGCTGCCGGCAACGTTTCGACCGCTGCGCCCTATACCGCAGCGGACACCACGCCGCCAGCCGCCGTCAGCAACCTGGCCGTGTCCGCCGACGGCGCAAGCCTGGTGGGTAGCGGTGAGGCCGGTGCCACAGTGCGCGTCAGTGCAGCCGATGGCAGCCTGTTGGGCACAGCAGTGGTCGCAGCCGACGGTCGCTTCAACGTCAGCCTCAGCCCTGCGGCACTGGTGGGTGAAACCTTGAGCGTGGTGCAAGCCGACGCAGCACAGAACGTCTCGCCTGCCCAATCGATCAACGCCCCTGGGCCTTTGGCACCGGCAACCCCGGCAGACTTGGTCCTGGCCGCCGACGGCCTGTCGGTCTCGGGAACGGCAGCCAGCGGCACCACCGTCAACGTGTACGGCACCAATGGGCAACTCCTGGGCAGCAGCCCGGTGGCCAATGACGGCAGTTTCACGGTCAACCTTGGCAGCCCGCAGGCCAACGGCGAAGTGCTGCTGATCGCCGCTACTGGCACCGACGGCGCGGTATCGCTACCTGCCACGCTGCAGGCGCCGGATACCACGGCGCCGCTGCTGCTCACCGGCCTGGTGCTGTCTGGCGACGGCCTGGTCGTGACCGGCCGCGGCGAACCGGGCGCTACCGTGACCATCACTGGCGAAGGTGGTGTCGAACTCGGCACCGCCGTGGTCGATGCCGCTGGCAACTTCAGCGCCACGCTGGCCACGGCACAACTGGACGGCGAGCTGCTCAATGCCAGCCAGGCCGATGTGGCCGGTAACGAATCGAACAGCGTCAGCCTTACCGCGCCAGACCGCACCGCGCCAACACCTGCACAGGACTTGGCCTTCGCTGGCGGTGGCAGCCTGCTCAACGGGACAGGCGAGCCAGGCGTCACCGTGCGGGTGATCGCTGCCGACGGCAGTGTGCTGGGCACCGACACCGTGCGTGTCGATGGCACCTTCCAGGTCAACCTCTCTGCGCCTCAGGCCAACGGGCAACAGGTGCAGGTGCTGCTGACCGACGCCGCCGGCAACCAATCGGGCGCCAGCGTCATCACCGCGCCCGATACCACGCCGCCAACCGCACCGGCAGAGCTGGCGGTTTCCAGTGACGGCGTCACCATCACAGGGCGCGGCGAAGCCGGCGCAGCAGTGACCGTCACCAATGCAGCGGGTGAGGACATCGGCAGCGCCATTGTCGATGCCAGCGGCAACTTCACGCTGACCCTCGACCCGCCGCTCACCAACGCCGAAGTGCTGAGCTTCACCCAGGCCGATGCGGCCGGTAATGTCTCGCCGGTCGCCACCTTGCAAACGCCTGATTTCACCCCACCAGAGCCATTGACGCAGGTAGTGATCAACGCCGATGGCAGCGTGGTCACCGGCTTTGGTGAGCCGGGATCAACGGTAACCGTCAGGGATGCAGCGGGCGTGACGCTGGGCACGGGCCCGGTCCTGGCCGACGGCAGCTTCCGTGTGGACCTGTCGCCGGCTCAGATCGATAACCAAGTGCTTTCCGTGCTGCAGGCCGACCCACCCGGCAACGTCAGCGAGGCGGTCACGGTGCAGGCGCCAGACCTGACGCCGCCAGCAGCGGCGACCGAGTTGCGGCTCAATGCGGCCGGCGACACCCTCGGTGGCGTCGGTGAAGTGGGCGCCACCGTGCGGGTGTTCGTGGGCACGACACAGATCGGCACGGGTGTGGTGAGCGCCGCAGGCACCTTCACCATCGCCCTGCAAACCCCGCAGCTCAATGGCGAGCGCTTGCAGGTGACCCTGACCGATGCTGCCCAGAACGTCTCGCCGGTCAGCACCCTGACCGCACTGGACATCACGCCCCCTGAAGCAGTGGTGGCGACCATCAACAGCAGCGGCACCCAATTGGTCGGCACAGCCGAAGTCGGGGCGCGCGTGACGGTGCTCAACAGCCAGGGCGATCTGGTAGGCCAGGTTGTCGTCGCCGCTGACGGCCGTTTCGTGGTGGCACTGACGCCGGCACAGATCAACGGTGAAGTGCTGACCCTCATCGCCCAGGACGCCACCGGCAACCCATCGCCGGGGGTGCAATTGCAAGCGCCTGACCTCACCCCACCGGTGCAGCCGGGCGACCTGGTGCTCGATGCCACCGGCCAGACCCTCACCGGCACGGCCGAAGCCGGCACCACCATCAGCGTGCGCGGGCCGGACGGTGTCGAAGTCGGCACTGTGCAGGTGGCGGCGGGCGGTGCCTTCACGATCGCCCTGGATCCAGCCCAGGACAACGGCCAGCTTCTGACCGTCGTCTCCATCGACGCAGCAGGCAACACCTCACTCCCGGCCACCTTGCTGGCCCGGGATACCTCGCCGCCCGATGCCGTCACAGACCTGGCGGTGGACAACACCTTCACCGTGATCACGGGCCGTGGCGAGCCAGGCGCAACTGTTACCATCAGCAAAAACGGGACGGTGATCGGTACCGGTGAAGTCAGCGAGGCCGGGACCTTCCAGATCGTCACCAGTCCGCCTGCCGGCTCGGTGGCGTCGCTGGTGGTCTACCAGACCGATGCGGCGGCCAATACGTCTGCCAGCATCACCTTTGTCACGCCGTTGGCACCCCCTCCTGTACCACCTACCAATGTCGTGCTGGCCAGCGATGGCCTGACTTTGTCGGGCAATGCGCCTTCGGGAACAGGCATTCGGGTATACGACGCGGCAGGCAATCAGATTGGTGTCGGCGGCGCCACCTTGAACGGTACGTTCAGCCTGCAACTGACGACTGCACAGCTCAACGGGCAGCAACTGACCGTCACGGCCGTTGCCTTGGTTGGCGGCGAATCGCAGCCGACCTTCGTGGTGGCGGCAGACATCACCCCGCCTGCAAACCCTGTCATCGCCGCGCTGTCGACCAATGGCCTGGTACTGACCGGCACCGGCGAAGCGGGCGCAACCGTGACCGTGCGCAGCGCCGGCAATGCGGTGCTGGGCACCGGGCAGGTCAACGCCGCAGGCGAGTTCAGCATCAACCTCAATGCACCGCAGTTGAATGGCCAGGTGCTGAACGTCAGCCAGACCGACGGGGCGGGCAACGCCTCTGGCAGCACGGCCTTCACCGCGCCTGACCTCCAACCACCGGCTGCGCCGACCAACGTGACGGTCAACGGTGCGGGCACCGTGCTGACCGGCAACGGAGAAGCAGGCGCTACCGTTACCGTGCAAGGCCCAGGTGGCCAGGTCGGTACCGGTGTGGTGCAGGCCAACGGCACCTTCACCATCGCCCTGACCTCGCCGCAGAACGATGGGCAACTGCTGGTGGTGCGCCAGACCGATGCCGCCGGCAACCTGTCCGGCAGCGCCAGTGTGTTCGCACCCGATACCACGCCGCCTGCCGCGCCGATTGCCACCATCAACCCCACCGGCACCGCCGTCAGCGGCTCGGGCCAGGTCGGCAGCACGGTACAAGTGCGCAACGGCGCCGGTACGGTGCTGGGCACCGCCACGGTCGGCAGCAACGGCCTGTTCGTGGTCAGCCTGGCGGCCGCGCAGATCGACAACCAGGCGTTGTCGGTCACGCTCACGGACGCAGCAGGCAACGTTTCGACGCCCACCGCGTTGACCGCGCCGGACTTCACCCCGCCAGCAGTCGCCGGCAACCTGCAGGTCAATGCCGACGGTACCAGCCTGACCGGTACCGGCGAGCCCGGCGCCACCGTCACCGTGCGCAGCGCAACCGGCACGGTGCTGCAAACCGGTACCGTGCAGCCTAACGGCAGCTTCACCGTGGCCTTGAACCCACCACAGGACAATGGCCAGCTGCTGTCGATCACCCTGAGCGACCCACGCGGCAACGTGTCGGGCAACGTCACCGTCACCGCGCCCGATGTGGACGCCGATGCGCCGGTCATCGCCAGCGACAACCTGGCAACCGCCGTGGTCAACCTTGCGCCCGTCGTCAGCAGCCGTACCTACCAGGACTCGTTCAGCACCCTGCTGGCGGGCTTCAGCAAGACCTTTACCTGGACAGTGGGAGCAGGCACAACGGCGGATCCAACGCTGACGCTCAACACGGGCAGTGCCCTGGCCCTGCTGGACAACGCCACCTTCACCTTGCAGGTGAAAAATGCCAGCGGCGCCTGGGTGACGCTGGCGACCGGTAACAGCCAGGGCTTGCTCGACCTGGTATTGCTGCCGCTGGGCCAAGGCCTGCGCGTGGACATCGGCGAGCTGCGTGCCGGTGACTACCGGCTGACCGTGGGCAGCGGCGGTATCGGCCTGCTGACCACGGTCAACACCACGTTGCAGGTCGATACCACCAGCCTGACCCAGTTCACCGGTACGGGCGCAGCGACGTCCGGCAACGTCGTCACCGATGTGGGTATCGACGGCACGACCGATGCGCGTGGGCCGGACAGCGACGCGGTGCTGCAAGTGCTCAAGGGCGGGAGCTACGTGACCGCTGGCAGCGCTACCACCGTGCAGGGCCAGTACGGGACCCTGGTAATACGGGGCGATGGCAGCTACACCTATACCCCCAACGGCAGCCCGAGCAGCGTCGGCAAGGTGGATGTGTTCAGCTATCAGCTGGTGCATCCGAACGGCAAGTCCGACACGGCCAACCTGTACGTGCGCATCGACAGCCCACAAGCCACCGAGGTGTGGAGCAACACCAACTATGCAGCGCCCGCCACCGTAGTGGACGCGGTGAATGACGTCGACAACACCAACATCAGCCTGGTGAACCTGCAAACCAGCAGCACCACCACGTTCTCACCGCTGTCCTTGCCGGTGCTCGGTACCCGCTCGGCCACGTACACCACTACCGTGGCAGCCAACACCACCGCTGATGTACAGGTAGTCCTCAATTCTGCCAACCTGCTGACCCTGCTCAACGGCACCACGCTTGAGCTGCTCAAGCTCAACCCGGCCACCGGGCAGTACGTGACGGTGCAGACCGTCGGCGGTGGTTCACTGGTCACTCTGCTGGGCGGGGGAGCGGGCTACACCTTCCAGAACCAGGGCGCCGGCACCTACCACGTGCGGGTCACCGCAGGCGGCATTGGACTACTCAGCTCGCTGACCACCACGGTCAATGCCACGGCCACTCACCTCAATGAGTTCGTGGTAGGCAGCTATACGCCGGTCACCGGCAACCTGCTGACCGACGGCGCGGGCGCCGACAATCTGGGCTCGCCCCTGACGGTGCTGAGCGTGCTGACGGCGGCGAACACCTTCACCATCCCGGGCTACAACGGGGCCATCGTCCAGGGCAGCTACGGGACCTTGGTGGTGCAGGCCGATGGCAGCTACGCCTATACCCTCGATGCCGGCCTCAGTTCGTCGGTGATCGGGCAACAAGAGGTGTTCACTTACGAGCTGACCCACCCCAACGGCACTACCGACACCGCCACGCTCACCATCAACCTCGACCCGGTCACAGGCTTTGCCGCCACCGCTGCGATCATGGCGGACACCGGTGACGAGGGCGCGGCGCTGGCCGGTGTCGCCACGGTCGCTGCCAGTGAGGTGATCGCCGGCACCGATGGCGATGACACGCTGGTGGCCAGTGCCGGTAGCGCGGTCACGCTCGACGGAGGCGCCGGTAACGATACTCTGGTGATCAGCGACCAGGGCTTTGCCAGCATCAACGGGGGAAGCGGTAGCGACACGCTGCTCTGGAATGGCGGTGATGCCAGCATCGACCTGGGCAACCTGGTCGGTCGGGTGCACGAGATCGACACCATCGACCTCAACGACACCAGCGCAGTGACTCTCACATTGACCCTGGCCGACGTGGTGGCGGTTACCGACAGCGCCAGCGACACGCTGATCATCAAGGGGGATGACAGTGACTCGGTTCACATGACCGACACCTGGAGCAAGGTGGGGAACCAAACTGCCGACGGTATCGACTATAACCAGTACACGGCTCAGGAGGATCCGAGTCACCACTTGTGGGTGCAAAGCGGTATCCATGTGGTCTGAGGCCGCTGCAAACCCGCCGGGTACATCCCCGGGGGCAAGGACGATGATCAGCAGTAAGGACACTCTGTGAAACCAAGCAGTACGCTGTCACCGTGGTTGCTGGGAGCCTTCGGGCTCCTGGTCTTGAATTTTCAACCGGCGGCCCAGGCCGCCGATGACATAGACCCCGCATTACGCCAGATCGGGCCGTCCCTGCTCAGGGACGCGCCTGAAGCGGTACCGGCAAGGCCTGCCGTGGGCATGGCACCGGTAGCCGGCGCGCAGGCCTTGGGGCTGTCCGAGGCCGTGTTGCAAGCCGCGCAATGGCACCCCAGCATCGCCGAGGCCATCGGTAACCTGTACAAGCAAGGCGAAGGTATCAACGTCGCCCGTGCAGGTTATTACCCGCAGATCTCCGGTGGGCTGCGTACCGGCTATGACACCGGGTACGGCGGTGACCGCAGCAGCCAGGCCATCAACCTGTCGCTCAAGCAGATGCTGTACGACTTCGGCAAGGTCGATCATGCGGTCAGCGCTGCCCAGGCCGCAGCCGCCCGGGCCCAGGCCAATATTTTGCTGGTGGTCGATGACCTGGCCCGCGACACGGCCTATGCCTGGATCGAAACGCGCCGCTATGAGCAGCTGATCGGCATTGCCCGTGACCAGATCCGCGGGGTGGGCGACATTGCCAACATGGCTCGCCAGCGCAGCGACATGGGCGCCAGCACCCGCTCTGACGTGGTCCAGGCAGAATCGCGGGTACAAAGCGCCCGCGCCGTGCTGGAGGAATACAGCGCCCAGTACGAGCGCTGGCGCTCGACCCTGGCGGCCTTGCTCGGACGTGCCACGCCGGTCTCTCTGGACGAACGACCGCCTCAGGAACTGGCCCAGGCCTGCAAGCGCCCGAGTCAGGGCGACGAGCGCCTGCCAGCGGTACTGATGGCGCTTGCCCAACGTGCCCAGGGCCAGGCCGAACTGGCCCAGGCCAAGGCCGAGGCTTACCCCACCGTGTCGTTGCAGCCGCAGGTCAACCACTACCTGGATAACGACTACAACCGTGACAACTCGCGCCTGGACCGTACCCAGGCCGGTATCTACCTCAACGTGGAGGTACCCATCTACCAGGGCGGCTCCATCAGTGCCCGCAGCCGCGCGGCCGGCTATGCCCTGACGGCCGCCGAATCGGCCGAGGATGCCGCGCGCCTGCAGGCCCGTCGCGGCCTGGCCGAGGCCACCGCACAAACAGCGGGCCTGGGGCGCCGCCTGAACTCGCTCGAGGCCCGCCAGGACAGCATCCAGGAAGCGCGAATGCTTTATGGCCGCCAGTACCTGGATCTGGGCACGCGCCCCCTGCTCGACTTGCTCAATGCCGAGCAGGAAATCCACCAGTCGCGCTTCGAACTGGCCGGCACCCGTTCCGACCTGCTGCGTCTGGACGTGGACTGCCTCTACAACACGGGCGCCCTGCGGGCGGCCTTCGGCCTCGAGGGGCGTAACCTGCAAGGTGTGGAGATTCAGCCATGAGCGATCCGGTCAATGTGACGCTGCCCGAACCGGCCCAGGCCCCGGCGCCTGCCACCAGCGCGCGCGCTGACCTCGGCCCTTGGCTGGAGGTGATGCTGCAGGTCGCGCACCATTATCGTCTGGACGTGTCACCCCAGCGCATCCGCCTGGCCGCCGATGAGGATGCCCGCCCCCTGGACGAAATCCTGCGCCACATGGCCCGACAAGCCGGCCTGGCCTTGCGCTTCGTGCGTTTCGACGCAAAAGGCTTGCGGCAATGGCGCACGCCGCTGGTGTTGGAGCTCGATGACGGCCAACTGGCGGTGGTCGAGTCGGTGACCCAGGAGGACGACCTGGCGGTGGTCTTCGCAGGCGATCAAGGGTTGACCTCGCGCCTGCCCCGCGATGCGCTGCAAGGCAGGATCACCCGCGTTGCACTGCTGCGCCCCGCACGGCCACTGCGCGATGTGCGCACCGATGACTACACCGCCCCGTACGACCGGCACTGGTTCGCCCGTATCGTACTGCGCGATCTGCGCCCGTACGGGCAAGTGATGATCGCCTCACTGGTCGCCAACGTACTGGCGCTGGCCGGGGTGCTGTTCTCGATGCAGGTCTACGACCGCGTGATTCCGGCTGAATCACTGCCGACCTTGTATGTGCTGTTTGGCGGCGTGGTGCTGGCGTTGGTGTTCGACTTCAGCATGCGCCTGCTGCGTCTCAAGGTCACCGACCTGTTGGGCAAGCGGGCCGACCTGCGCGTCAGCGACCTGGTCTATGGCCACGCCCTGCGCCTGCGCAACTCGGTGCGGCCCAAGTCCACCGGCTCGTTCATTTCGCAGTTGCGCGAGCTGGAGTCGATCCGCGACCTGATCACCTCCAGCACCGCGACGGCACTGGCCGACCTGCCCTTCTTCCTGCTGTTCCTGTTCGTGTTCTGGCTGATCGGCGGCGTGCTGGTGTTCGTGCCGATCGTGGCCCTGGTGGCGATGGTGGTGCCGGGCTTGCTCGCGCAGCGGCGCCTGGCACGGTTGGCCAATGCCTCGATGCGTGAGTCCTCGTTGCGCAATGCCATGCTGGTCGAGAGCATCCAGGGCCTGGACGAGATCAAGGCCCTGCAAGCCGAAGCGCGTTTCGAGCGGCAATGGAACCAGTACAACGCCGCCTGCGCCCACACCAACCTGCGCCTGCGCACCCTCACCAACGGGCTGGTGGCCTGGACGCAGAATGTGCAAGGGGCCGTATTCGCCGTGGTCATCGTGATCGGCGCGCCCATGGTGATCGCCGGCGACCTGACCACTGGCAGCCTGGTGGCCGCCTCCATGCTGGCCTCGCGCATGATGGCGCCGCTGGCCCAACTGACCCATGTACTGACCCGCTGGCAGCAGGCCAAGGTGGCCCTGCAAGGGCTGGACAAGCTGATGCAGTCGCCAGTGGACCACCCCGAAGGCGAGGCACGGGTGCACATGCCTGCCCTGCGTGGTGAATACCGCTTGCGCCAGGCCACCTTCCGCTACAGCGAAGAGGCGCCGCCTGTGCTCAACATCGCGCAGCTGGACATTCGCCCGGGCGAGCGCATTGCCGTGCTCGGCCGCAACGGCGCTGGCAAGTCGACCTTGCTGCAGGCGCTGGCCGGTAGCATGGACCTGATGCAGGGGGAGGTGAGCCTGGACGGTATCGCCATGGCGCACCTGGACCCGGCCGACCTGCGCCGTGACGTGGGCTTGCTGGCCCAGTACGCCAGGCTGTTCCACGGCACCCTGCGCGAGAACCTGACCCTGGGCGCCGGCCAGGCCAGCGATCAGGAGCTGGTGGCGGCGCTGTCGGCCACCGGTGCGCTGGACTTCGTGCGTCGCCTGCCCAAAGGCATGGATCACCTGATCCTCGAAGGCGGCCTGGGCCTGTCCGGTGGGCAGCGCCAGGCCCTGGTGCTGTCGCGGCTGCTGGTGCGTCAGCCGCAGGTGCTGCTGCTGGACGAGCCCACCGCTTCGCTCGATGACATCACCGAGCGCCGGTTGCTGGATAACCTGGATCGCTTCTGCCAGGGCCGCATCTTGGTGATCGCCACCCACCGGTTGAGCGTGCTGCAGCGGGTGGACCGCATCCTGGTGCTCGACGGCGGCCGTATCGTGATCGACGACGCACGCGACGCCGCGTTGGCCAAACTGCAAGGAGCGCAGGCATGAGCAACCATGAACTTCCCGCCTCTTACCTCGATGGTCAGGATGACCAGGCGGTGTTTCGGGCTGGGCGCCTGATCACCCTGTGCGCGGTGATGCTGGCGGCATTCCTGGCCTGGGCGGCCTGGTTCGAGGTGACCGAGGTGTCCACCGGCACGGGCAAGGTCATCCCCAGCTCCCGTGAGCAGGTGATCCAGTCGTTCGAAGGTGGGATCGTCGCGCAGATGAGCGTGGCCGAAGGAGATCTGGTCGAGCGCGGCCAGGTCCTGGCCCAGCTCGATCCGACCAAGACATCATCAAGCGTGGGCGAAAGCGAAGCCAAGTACCGCGCCGCCAAGGCCAGCCAGGCGCGCCTGCAGGCAGAGGTCACGGGCAAGCCGTTGAAATTCCCGGCTAGTCTGCGCGAGTCGCCCGAGCTGATCGAGGCGGAGACGGCGCTGTACACCACCCGCCGCCGTGGTCTTGAGCAGACGCTGGCCGGTATCGAGGACTCGCTGCGGCTGGTGCGCAGCGAGCTCAAGATCACCGAAAACCTGGCGAAGATGGGCGCTTCCAGCCGCGTCGAGGTCATCCGCCTGAACCGCCAGCGCTCGGAACTGGAGCTCAAGGCCACCGAGGCACGCTCGGAGTATCTGGTGCGGGCCAGGGAGGAACTGGCCAAGGCCAGTGCCGAGGCCGACAGCCTGTCGGAGGTAATCCGTGGCCGCAGCGACTCATTGACGCGCCTGACCTTGCGCTCGCCGGTGCGGGGTATCGTCAAGGACATCGAGGTCAACACCCTGGGCGGTGTGGTGCAGCCAGGTGGCCAGGTGATGAAGATCGTGCCGATGGATGAGCGCCTGCTGATCGAGACCCGCATCGCGCCACGGGACATTGCCTTCATTCACCCCGATCAGGCCGCCAAAGTGAAGATCAGCGCCTACGACTACTCGGTGTATGGCGGCTTGGACGGCAAGGTGGTGGGGATTTCGCCGGATACTCTGCAAGACGAGGTCAAACCTGAAATCTACTATTACCGGGTGTTCATTCGCACCGAACAGGACAGCCTGCAGAACAAGGCCGGCAAGCAGTTTGCAATCGTGCCAGGGATGATCGCCACGGTGGATATTCGCACCGGGGAGAAGACGATACTCGACTACCTCATCAAACCCCTGAACCGAGCCAAGGAAGCCTTGCGCGAGCGTTAGCGCAAGCGCCCCTAAAGCCTTTACGGAACAGGCCGATAACCTGTCATCCCCTGTTCCCCACCGAAGGTCACCATGGCCAAGCAAAATGCCCGCGCGGACGCGTTGTCCCTGCTGTTGTTCACCCTGCGCAGCGGCAAGCTGATGGCAATCAACCTGCTCAAGGTCAGCGAAATCATTCCGTGCCCGGCGCTGACCAAGCTTCCCGAGTCCCACCCGCATGTCAAAGGCGTGGCGACCTTGCGCGGGCATCCGCTGTCGGTGATCGACCTGTCCCGCGCCATTGGCGAGCAACCGCTGGCCGACCCCAACGGCGGGTGTTTGATCGTCACCGAGATCAGCCGCTCACGCCAGGGCCTGCACGTGCAAGCGGTCAGCCGCATCGTGCACTGCCTGAGCACCGACATCAAACCGCCGCCGTACGGTGCGGGCAAACAGTCGTTCATCACGGGCGTCACCCGCGTGGACAACACCTTGGTGCAGGTGCTCGACATCGAGAAGGTCATTCACGGCATCGCCCCGCCCCCCGTCGAATTGCCCGCCAGTGGCCTGAGCGTCGAGGACGCCAGCCTGCTGGCTGCCGCCAACATCCTGGTGGTCGACGACAGCAACGTCGCCCTGCAACAGTCGGTGCATACCCTGCGCAACCTGGGGATCGAATGCCGCACCGCCCGCAGTGCCAAGGACGCCATCGGCATTCTGCTGGAGCTGCAAGGCACGGCGCAGGAGATCAATGTCATCGTCTCGGACATCGAGATGAGCGAGATGGACGGCTATGCCTTCACCCGCAGCCTGCGCGAAAGCCCGGATTTCCAGCACGTGTATGTGCTGCTGCACACCTCGCTGGACAGCGCCATGAGCAGCGAAAAGGCGACCCAGGCCGGGGCCAATGCCATCTTGACCAAGTTCTCGTCCCCGGAGTTGACCGACTGCCTGGTGGTGGCGGCGCGGGCGGTGGTCTTCGCCGAGCGCTGACCTGCCCACACGGCAGCGGGTTTGCCCCTCGGACTGACTGGGGCATACTTCCATACCCCTTTCGCAACCAACAGGAAGCCACGCATGAAACGTATCAGCCTCATCCTGATCAGTTGCGCCCTGTTCAGCGGCCTCGTCCAGGCTTCCAGCAACCAGGCCTGGAACGAGCACCGCCAGCAAATGCTCAAGGCCTGCCTGGCTGCCAGCCAGTTCAAGAACGCCCATGCCCGTAGCAAGCCCGCCGAATTCGACGACCAGACCGGCATGAGCGCCCTGCTGGTCGAAGGCCTGTACCCGCAAAAGCACATGAAGCAGCGAACCGGTACCGAGTTGTGCCTGTATGACCGCAAGCAACAGCGGGCGTATGTGAGTGAATGGAGCCCGCAAACCAAGTGAGCGATAGCCTGCGTTTCGCCTGCACCGGCTGCGGCAAGTGCTGCAGCGGCCACCATGTGCCCCTGACCCTGGCCGAGTCGCAGCGCTGGGCCCGTGACGGCGGGCAGGTGATAGTGCTGTTAGAGGCATTCGTGGTGGACGGCCCTGGCATGCCCCCTGAGCAACGCGAACATGTGCTGTTGCGCTCTCATGCCGTGCCCAGTGCCGACGGCCAGGTCCGGGTATCGGTGACCTTCGCGGCCTTCAACCCTGGCCGTTGCCGCTACCTGGACGACAACGACCTGTGCGCCATTTACGACCAGCGCCCACTGGTGTGCAGGATCTATCCGGTTGAAATCAACCCGCACATTCCCTTGCGGCCCGAGAGCAAGGATTGCCCACCCGAGGCCTGGCAACAGGGGCCTGAGCTGATTCACGGCACACAGCTGGTCGATGCCGAGTTGCAGGCGCTGGTGCAGGCCTCTCGGCAGGCAGACAGGGAAGACATTGCGGCCAAGGTGGCGGTCTGCCAAGCACTGGGCATGACCACCAGCGCGCTCAAGGGCAACGGCTTCACGGCCTACCTGCCTGACATGCAGGCATTTGCCACAGCCCTTGCAGAGCATCCTCAGGACACAGGGGGGTCTTGGGCTCTGCATGTCGAAGACGCTGTATTGCAGGCCCAGTTACAGGCACTTGGGGTGCAGGTGACTGACCAGCCACCGGTTTATTACGCTTTTATCGGGTTCTAGGGGCAGGACGGGTGATGTTGGCTTGAACACCGTCAGCCCGTTTTAGCCGGTCAGGGGCGCCGCTGCGGCTGTAGTGGCCTACGCAGTGGCCGTGCCACGCAGCTTCGCGACTCACAAGGTTCGGTGATCCTTTCACAGGGTGTGTTCACACCGCCCACTGAGCGCCTTGTCTTTCGTCACGCCACAAGGCTCTAAACCGGGCATTTCAACGACAATCTGCGCCGTTTCAGCCCCGATACTTACCTTTTACGCAACAGTGCTTATCCAACTTCGCTCTGTTTAAACTGCCTCCACACGACTAACTTTACCCCTGTCCTCATTAGCACTTGCACCGCAAGAAGGTAGTTAGAAATGTCCAACAGTATGGGTATTGCCAGCGTGTTCGTCCTGTCGTCCCTGTTGTTGTCCCCCCTGGCCATGGCCGAAGAGTCGCCTGCATTCGTGGCCCGCAACGCCGAGTTCGCAGCGGCCCATCAGGACGCCCGCGAAACAGTGGCCGCCCAGCATGCCGAGACGGTCAAAGCCTCGCAGCAGACAGCGTCCAAAGCGGTTGTCGATACCGACGCCGACAGCTGAGCCTACGCCTCGGCGCGTTCAACATGCGCCATGGGATTCATCTGTTTCAATATGTTAGCCTCTAAAAAGCCGCTGCCCTATCAGCGGCTTTTTTTCGTATGCGCTGGGTTTTCCCCTGGCAGATTCGTCATGCAGCAAGCATGACCATCTCCTACAACAAGCACTGCCCCGCCTACCGATCAAGGAGTCAATACCGGTGTCTTTCGCGTTTCGCTTCACCCCGCTTTTCATTGCGCTCAGTGCAAGTATTCCCGTCACGGCCCAGGCCACCGATGACAATGCCGAAGGTTTTGTAGCGGGTTCATCGTTGAACCTGCACCTGCGCAATGCTTATTTCAACCGCGACTCCCACAATCAGGGTGCACGCGATACGCGGGAATGGGGTCAAGGGGCAGTGGCGCGCTTCGAATCCGGTTACACGCCAGGCATTGTCGGTTTCGGTCTCGACGCGCACGCCATGCTGGGGGTTAAGCTGGACGGTGGCGGTGGTCATGCAGGCACCAGCATTCTGCCTACACATGTGAAAGGCGACGGCGAACTGGGCGCTGCCCCGCAGTCGTTTTCCACAGCAGGCGCGGCGCTCAAGCTCAAGGCGCTGGACACCGAGTTCAAGGCCGGCGACCTGTTCTTGACCAACCCCGTGATCGCCGGTGGCGAAACCCGCATGCTGCCGCAAACGTTCCGGGGTATCAGCCTGATCAACACCAGCGTCGAGGGGCTGCTGCTTGAGGGTGGCAAGGTCAGTTTCACCAAGCCCTACAACCAAAGCGGCCACCGCCGTATCGATACCTACTATGGCTCGCTGGATGAGCGCGGCAAGAGCAAGCACCTGAGCTGGGCGGGCGCAGCCTGGAGCGGTACACCCAACATCACTACCAGCGTGTATGCGGCCGAACTGAAGGACATCTGGAACCAGTACTACGCCGACTTCGACTACACCTACGTGGTCAACGAGCAGGTCAGCCTCAACCCGGGCGCGCATTTCTACCATACGCAAGACACAGGCCGAGCCTTGCTGGGCAGCATCGACAACAATACCTACAGCCTTCACCTGACACTCAATGCAGGCGCCCATACCGTGACGGCCGCCTATCAGCGGGTCAACGGCGATACCCCGTTCGACTACATCAACCTCGGTGACAGCGTCTACCTGGACAACTCGCGCATGTATTCGGACTTCAACGCGCCGAACGAGCGGTCCTGGAAACTTCAGTACGGGTACGACTTCGCCGGCCTCGACTTGCCCGGCTTGAGCGCATCGCTGTCTTACTCGCGGGGCAAGGCCGACCTGACCAAGGCCGCCCAGGGCAACAGCCACTACGATTACTACCGGGCCGATGGCAAGGATGCCCAGCACTGGGAACGCGACCTGGACATCAAGTACGTGTTCCAGGAAGGCGACCTCAAAGACCTCTCGGTACTGGTACGGTATGCCACGCACCGCGGCGGCCAGGGCTACGCCTCGATTGACGGCAACAGCAACAACGACGAGATGCGCGTGATTGTCGACTATCCCTTGAACGTGTTCTGACAGTCACTGCAATCACTGGCTGATCAGCGCGGCAGGGGAACCCCTGCCGCACGGTAATTCCGTCGGGCGAACTTGTCCGACAATCTTCACTTGCCTAGAATGTCGCCGCCGCAAATGGCCCCCAGCAGTCGCGACCATGCCTACCTCACCGTTACGCCTCCCCCCTTCCCGGTCGCACCCCGAACTTGCTCTCGTGCTGGGCAGTTGCCTGGCCGTGTTCGCCATCGTGGCCATCGTCAGCTACTTGCTGATGCGCGAGCGTGAAAGCGTGGAGCAATCGGCCGTACGCTCGGCCAACAACATCGTGCAATTGATCGAAAGTGACATTTTGCGCAATGTCGAGCTTTACGATCAGGCCCTGCAAAGGCTGATCTGGGCGGTAGGCCGCAAGGAGCTGCCCTCCGTACCCGGCCCCCTGCGCCAGCGGCTGCTGTTCGATGACACCTTCGCCGACCGCAAGCGTGGGGATGTACTGTGGCTGAACAGCAACGGTGACGTGGTAGGCGATTCGACCAGCAGCGTACCGCGCAAGGCCAACTTCCGGGACACAGGCGTGTTCCAGACCCATTTGCACAACCCCAACACCACCCTGCTGGTGGGGCCGCCGTTCAAGGCCCGATTGGGCGACCTGGACTGGTGCACCAGTTTCAGCCGGCGCATCACCGACCCGAACGGTGATTTCGCAGGCATCGCGGCTGGCGCGCTGCGCCTTGGCTACGTTACCGATCTGTTCAAACGCCTGGATATCGGCGCCAACAGCAGCGTGAACCTGCTCAACGTCGAAGGCCAGCTTCTGGCCCGCCAGCCCATGGGCCCCTCCGATCCATCGGTCGGTAGCCAGCATGCCGGCAAACCCAATTTCCAGCGAATACTCGGGCAGCAGAGTGGCAGCTTCGTCGCGGCCTCCGCCGGGGATGACGGCGAGCGCATGTATACCTTTGCCCGCGTGGGCGACTTGCCGCTGATCGTGCTGGTGGTACATGCCACCGACGAGGTGTTCGCGTCCTGGCGCCGTACGGCACTGCTGGTCAGCGTTGCCACCGGGCTGCTGTGTGCGGGCATCATCTGGTTGACCTGGCTGCTCAGTCGCGAGCTGCGTCGCCGTTTCCAGGCTGAACAGCGCCTGGCGACCTTGGCCGCGACCGACAGCCTGACCGGCCTGGCCAACCGCCGGCACCTGGACCAAGTGCTGCGCCTTGAATGGGCACGTGCACAGCGTACGCGCCAACCACTGACGGTGCTGATGGTGGATATGGATCATTTCAAGGCGTTCAATCAGCGCCACGGCCATGCGGGCGGTGACCATGTACTGCGCGAAGTGGCCAAGGCCATCGAGGCCTGTATCCGTCGGCCGGCCGATCTGGCCGCCCGGTATGGCGGGGAGGAATTTCAGGTGGTACTGCCGGAAACCGACGTGGAAGGGGCACGGATGCTGGCGGAACGAATATGCCGCAGCGTCGCACGACTCGCACCTTTTGGTGACGATACCCAACCGGTCACGGTGAGCATCGGTATTGGCAGCCTCAACGCACACACCCAGCAAGACCTTGCAGCCATGCTGGATGGGGCGGATGAAGCGCTCTACCGGGCAAAGGCCAACGGCCGCAACCGGGTAGAAGGCCCGGTCACTTAGGAATGAGCGCGGACCTTGTCACGCAGCGCCTTTACTTCATCATGATTTTGCTGCACGCCTTGGAGCTGACGATCGACCAGGTCCAGGCTGCTTGCTGCGGCAGGGACGTTGAGCTTGACGAGCTTTTCACGGGCTTGACGGTACGCCTTCAGGGCATAGTCCTGGCCACGCTCGGTCTCGTTCATCACCGCCTCGTCATCATGGCTGGTGAAGGCTGTCTTAAGTTCGATCCAGGCACGGTGCAGGTCACCGGTGAAGCTGGTGGACGTCTCCGGGTCACCGCCCAATTTACGGACCTCGTCCTGAAGCTCCTTAACAGCTTTGCCGCAACCAGTGGCGCGCTCGGTCAGGAAGCCTTTGAGGTATTGATTCTTGACGTCTTCTGCCGATTTCAGAAAGCCTTTCTGGCCATCTTTGCTGTATTCGATCAGGTCGTTGAGAATATCGATCACGTCTTTATTGGTATCGCTCATGACTCAAACTCCTTGAGGGTTGATAAGTAGACAGGAGCAGCCTTCGTGCCAGCTTTCCAAAAAAAATAAAGTCTTTTAAATCAGCAGCTTAAAAGATAAAGGCAAATTGCCATGCATCGCGTTCTGCATGATCTGCCTAGGTGGGTCGTGCAGTTTGCAGTATGGTGGGCGTCTTTATGACGAGTACGAAAATGTTCAACCCGGAACGTCTCGAACTGCTGGTGACCCGCAGCATGCCGTTCGGCAAATACCAAGGCAGGATCATTGCCGACCTGCCGGGCGATTACCTGGCGTGGTTTGCGCGCAAGGGCTTTCCCACAGGAGAGCTAGGGGAGTTGCTGGCGTTGATGCATGAGGTCGATCATAACGGCCTGGCTGACCTGCTGGCGCCGTTGCGGCGCAAGCATGGCTGTTGAGCGGGTTGGCCGACCGCGCCCTCACGGGACGGCACGGTGTAGCGCTGACTCCGCTCCCTGTAGGAGCGCCCCGGCAAGGCCGCTCCCACAGTGATCGCGTAATGTCGGAGTTGACGTATTCATCGGATCGCCTTGCACTTCATGTGCAAGCCAGCAAGCCCGATGAACGGCATCCGTAGCCGAGAAGGCTTGCCGCTGAGCAACCCTACCCCTTGGCCGGCGCCACCATCAACTCGACGTTTTCATTCTTCTTGATCAGCGCATACACCACCGCCGTCAGCAAGCTGCCTGCGACAATCGCCAACAGGTACAACGCGGCATGGTTGATGGCGTTCGGGATCAGCAGAACGAACAGGCCACCGTGTGGCGCCATGAGCTTGCAACCAAAGTACATGGACAACGCTCCGGTCAGCGCGCCCCCTGCCAGGCTCGCCGGGATCACTCGAAGCGGGTCCTTGGCGGCGAATGGAATGGCCCCTTCGGAAATGAAGCACAGCCCCAGCGCCAACGCTGCCTTGCCTGCCTCCCGCTCGCTCTGGGCGAATTTGCGCCTGGCCAGGAACGTGGCAAGGCCCAGGCCGATCGGCGGCACCATGCCAGCGGCCATGGTGGCCGCCATCGGGGCATAGCTCGAAGAGGCCAGCAACCCTACCGAGAACGCATAGGCGGCCTTGTTGATCGGCCCGCCGAGGTCGATGCACATCATGCCACCGAGCAGCAGCCCCAGCAGGATCGCGTTGGTAGTGCCCATGCTGTCGAGAAACCGCGTAAGGCCTTCAAGCATGGCCGCCACGGGCTGCCCCACCACGTAGATCATCACCAGCCCGGTGAACAGGCTCGCCAGCAAAGGAATGATCAGGATCGGTTTGAGCGCCTCCAGGCTGGTGGGCAGCTTCGCCCAGCGGGCAATGGCCTTGGCGCTGTAGCCGGCCAGAAAGCCTGCCACGATGCCGCCAATGAAGCCGGCGCCCAGGGTGCTGGCCAGCAGACCGCCGATCATGCCTGGGGCCAACCCTGGCCGATCAGCGATGGACCAGGCGATATAGCCTGCCAGCAGTGGCACCATCAGTTTGAACGCCGCTTCGCCGCCGATCTGCATCAGCGCAGCCGGTAGCGTCCCCGCTTCCTTGTAAGCTTCGATGCCGAACACGAACGACAAGGCGATCAGCAGGCCCCCGGCCACGACCATGGGCAGCATGAACGAGACACCGGTCAGCAGGTGCTTGTAGACGCCGGTCTTTTCGCCCTTGCTGGCGGCGGCGCTGGCCGAAGCAGCCCCACCCTCCTCCACCTTGGCTTCGGCCAGCGCCTTGTCCAGGGTGGCGCGGGCCTGCTTGAGCGCAATGCCAGTACCGCAGCGGTAGATGCGCTTGCCCGCAAAGCGCGCGGCGGGCACCTCGATGTCAGCGGCCAGCAGCACCACGTCGGCCGCTGCGATGGCTTCGGCCGAAAGCGGGTTGCGTGCCCCGACCGAGCCTTGGGTTTCAACGGTGAGCTGGTAGCCCATCTGCTGCGCGGCCTGTTGCAGGGCTTCGGCCGCCATGAAGGTGTGGGCGACGCCAGTCGGGCACGCAGTGACTGCAACGATGCGCACTTCATCGCGGGTAGCGACATCCGGTGCTACGGCCGTCAGCGGCTGCGCATTGGCGGCTGCTTCGTCGAGAAAGCCTTCGCGGTCAGCCAATGCCTGGGACGGCGTGCTCTGGTACACACGCTTGCCGACAAAACGGCTCAGGTCCACCGGGCCGGTGCTGACCACCAGCACCCAGTCGGCGGCAGCGATCTGTGCTGCGTCGAGCTGTCGTTCGGGATGCTCGGCATCCTGCACCTCGACCTGGGTGGTCCAGCCACGGCGCTGGGCCGCAGCCGCCAGCAGGCGAGCGCTGAGTAGGCTCGATACCTGGCCATTGGGGCAGGCGGTGAGAATGACAATGTTCATTGGCAACCCTCTTGTTGTTCTGTCAGGCTCACGGCGGCTTGCAGGCGGGCCAACTGGTCATGGTCATTGATGCCGAAACCCACCTGGGTGACGGCCTGTGCGGCGATGGCGGTGGCGCGGGCCAAGGTGCGCGACGCGGCCTCACCCTGCAACAGCCCGTGGACCATGCCGGCCACGAGAGAGTCCCCGGCACCGACCGTGCTGGCCACGTTCACCTTGGGCGGTACCGCCACCAGGGTGAAGTTCCGGGCGAACCAGCGCACCCCGTGCTCGCCGGCCGACACCACCACATGCTCGACGCCCTCGTCCAGTAGCTGGCGGGCAGCCAGTCGCTGTTGGCCGACATCGTCCACGGGCGTGCCCAGGGCTTCGCCCAATTCTTCGGTATTGGGCTTGACCAGCCAGGGCAGGCTTTGCAGACCGACGCGCAGCGCCTGGCCGCTGGTGTCGAGCGCCACTTTCAAACCCATCGCCTTGAGTTCATCGAGCAAGTCACCAAACCATTGAGGGCTGATCCCGCGTGGCAGGCTGCCAGCAACGACCACGGCATCGTGCCCCGGCGCGTGCTGGCGCAACAGGCGCAGCAAGGCATCGCAAGCGGCCGCGTCCACTTCCGGGCCCAAACCGTTGATGTCGGTGACGCGGCCATCGGCCTCGACCAGCTTGAGGTTGCTGCGGGTTTCCCCAGGCACGCGCACGAAGCAATCGCAAAAGCCGCGCCAGTCGATCAGCGCTTCGAACGCCGGCAGGTTGTCCTGCCCGAGAAAGCCACTGACGGTCACGCTATGGCCCAGGTCGGCCAGCACCTGGGCGACGTTCAGGCCCTTGCCAGCCGCGTGACTGTGCTGGGCCTGGCTGCGGTTGACGTGACCAGGGCGCAGGCTGTCGAGCCCGATGGTGATGTCCACGGCGGGGTTAAGGGTCAGGGTCAGGATCTTGGCCATTCAATAACGCTCCACCAGCGCGCGAACCGCGGCGGCGCTGTCTTGTTGCAAGGCCTCACGCGCCAAGGCGCGGGCTGTACGGGAATCGGCCTGGCGCACCAGGGCCTTGACTTCGGCAACGCTGCGCGATGCCACGCTCAGCTCGTCCACTTCAAGCCCCAGCAGCACCGCGACGGCCTGCGGGTCAGCCGCCAGTTCGCCGCACACTCCCACCCACTTGCCATGGGCGTGGGCGGCGCGCACCGTCATGTCGATCAGGCTGAGGACCGAAGGGTGCAGCCCATCGGCCTGGGCAGACAGGCTGGGGTGGCCACGGTCGATGGCCAGGGTGTATTGGGTCAGGTCATTGGTGCCGATGCTGAAGAAGTCCACCTCGCGCGCCAGTTGCGGCGCCAGCAGGGCTGCCGAAGGCACCTCGACCATGATGCCCACCTGCAGGTCTGCCACGGGTATTTCCGTGCGCAGGCGCTCGACCATCGCACGGGCCTCGCGCCACTCGTGCATCTGCCCGACCATGGGGAACATGATGCGCAAAGGGCGTTGATCGGCGGCGCGCAGCAGGGCCCGCAGTTGGTCTTCCATCACCTGCGGGCGCTGCAGGGTCAGACGCACGCCGCGCACGCCGAGGAACGGGTTCTCTTCTGCGGCGATCGGCCAGTACGGCAGCGGTTTGTCGCCGCCTACGTCCAGGGTTCGCACCACCAGCGGGCGCCCGTCCAGGCCATCGAGCACGCGGCGGTACTCGGCTTCTTGGGTGGCCACATCCGGCGCCTGAGAGTGGGCCATGAAAATCAGTTCGGTGCGCAACAGGCCGACGCCTTCGGCCCCCTGCTCCACCACCTTGTCGATACCGCTGCTTTCACCGATGTTGGCGAAGACCTCAATGGCATGGCCATCACGGGTCACTGCCGGGTCGAAACGGTTGGCCCAGGCGGCTTGCAGACGCTGCTCGCGCACGTCACGCTCGGCCAGGGCACGCTGCAGCTCTTCGGCTGGCGGCGCGACGTTGACCACACCGCGTTGGCCGTCGAGCAGCAGCGGTGTGCCATTCTCGAGCAGCAGCACGCCGGGGCCTGCTCCGACTACGGCAGGAATACCCAGCGCCCGGGCGACGATGGCGCTGTGCGCGGTGGCGCCACCCTGGGCTGTAACAATACCGGCAACCCGCGCCGGGTCGAGCCTGGCGACATCGGAGGGTCCAACCTCGCTCATCACCAGCACGTAAGGTTGGTCAGGCTCGCTCTGCGTCTGGACGCCGCACAGCTGGGCCAATACGCGGCGACCCACATCGCGCAGGTCAGCGGCCCGTTCGGCCAGCAACGCGTCGTGCAGCGCTTCTTGCTGGCTGGCCGCTGATTCGATCACCGCCATCCACGCGGCGGCGGCACTTTCCCCTTGGGCCAGGCGCTGCTCGACGTCGTCGGTCAGGGCCGGGTCGGCCAGCATTTCCTGATGGGTGACGAAAATCTCGCCGATGGCCGCGTCGCTGCGCTGCACCAGCACCTGAAGGTCGGCACTGACGGTAGCCACGGCCTGGGTCAGTTTGTGTCGTTCCTGATCGTACGACTCGCCGCGCAGCGGGTAGTCGAACGTGCGTTCGGTCACGACGTGGGCAGGGCCGCATGCGATACCTGGGGCAGCCCCCACACCCTGCACGCGGCTGCCGGCCGCCGGCGCCTTCGCCGTTTCGACTGCTGGCTGCGCAGGGGCCTCTGCAACAAGCGGCAGCGCTTCCACCTCCTCACCCAAACCCTGCTCGATGGCTGCCAGCAACGCAGGCAGGGCATCGGCGGCGATAGCAGGCTCGGCCACCAGCTCCAGTTCCTGGCCGCGGCGCGCGCCAAGGCTCAACAGCTTGCTCAGGCTTTTCACCGACACGCCAGGCTGACCGCTGTCGACCACGCGGACGCGAATGTCGCCCTCGAAACGTTTGGCCAGCTGCGCCAGCACCTTGGCTGGGCGAGCATGCAGGCCGTGGGCGTTGGCCAGCAGGATGCGCGCGCTCGGCCAGTCGGCAGGCGCCTCGCCGCCGAGCACTTCGAGCACGGCGCGGCTGCTGGTGGCCTGGTAAAGCATCTGCCCACGGCCTTCGATCAACACTTCGCACAACCGTTCGAGCAAGGCCTGGTGGGCAGCCCCCAGGCTGGCCAGGCAGAACAGACCCGTCAGGGGTTGATCGCGGTAGCGCACAGGTTGTGCCGGGGTGACGAAGGCCAGCCCTGGCTGGCGAACCTGACGTTCGCTGTGCAGCCACCACAAACCCTCTCCCAGCGGCAGCGGCTCTGCCTGTTGCAGTACGGCAGCAAAGCCGCTGTCCACGCAGTTGGCGCGCTGCAACAAGCGCGCACCGCGCCAGGCCAGCTCATCGAAATCTTCGGCTGGAAGGTTCAAGGCGACCAACTGCGCATCGAGCGCCAACTCCTGCGGTGCACCCTGCAGCAGTTTGAGCAAGGCCTCGGCCGAGCCCGCACGGCGCAGGGCCTCGGCCAGATCGGTTTCGCCCAGGGCGCGGGTCAGTAATTGCAGCAGGCGCAAGTGCTCGTCAGAGCGCGCAGCGATACCAATGGCCAAGTACACAATCTGCCCATCGCCCCAGTCCACACCCTCGGGGAACTGCAACAGACGCACGCCTGTGGTGTGCACCAGGTCGCGGGTCTGCGGCGTACCGTGAGGGATGGCGATGCCCTGGCCAAGAAACGTGGAACCTTGCGCCTCGCGGTCCTGCAACCCTTGCAGGTAGCCCTCGGCGACCAGTCCGTCGGCGACCAGGCGATCCGCCAGCAGGCGCAATGCGTGCGCCTTGTCGGGGGCCGTCTGGCCCATGGCTATCTGCTCCTTGGCGAGCTCGAGCATGACCTTCTCCCTTTGCAGTTCCCGGATGGGTACTGGAGTATTGTTGTGAAATTCACGGAAATGGCCAGTTCAACCGCCTTGCACAGTGGGCAGCAGATGCAGAAAATCAGGAGGCTGAAACGTTTAATCTGACCAGGCGGCCACGTTACTCGATAATCTGCCGATGAAAAAGCCCCATCCTGTCGGACAATTGCGACAATGGTCGCCTGCGCTCGCTGGGGTATCAGGGTCAAACTGCCTGGTCATCGCCCACAGCCAGCTTTGGTCATAACAAGGAAAACTCGGTGAAACTCAGCGATATCGCCCGTCTGGCCGGTGTGTCCGTCACCACCGCCAGTTACGTCATCAATGGCAAGGCCGAACAGCAACGCATCAGCAACAGCACCGTGGAGCGCGTGCAGGCGGTGGTGCAGGCCCATGGCTTCACGCCCAACCCCCAGGCCGCTGGTTTGCGCAGCCGGCACACCCGTACGCTCGGCTTCATTCTCCCGGACCTTGAGAACCCCAGCTATGCGCGTATTGCCAAGCGCCTTGAGCAAGGCGCCCGGGCCCGGGGCTATCAGTTGCTGATCGCCAGCAGTGACGACCAGCCCGACAGCGAACGCCAGTTGCAGCAGCTGTTCCGGGCACGCCGCTGCGATGCCTTGTTCGTCGCCAGCTGCCTACCGCCGCAAGACCAGAGCTACCGCGAACTGCAAGACAAGGGCCTGCCGGTCATCGCCATCGACCGCGGCCTGGACCCCCGGTATTTTTGCTCGGTGATCAGCGATGACCATGATGCCAGTCGTCGTCTGGCGGCCAGCCTGTTGAGCACCGCGCCAAGCAGCATCGCCTTGATCGGCGCACGCCCTGAACTGTCGGTCAGCCAGGCCCGCGCCGGTGGTTTCGACGATGCGCTGCAGGGCTTTGCCGGTGAGGTGCGCCGCTACCAGGGCGAAGCGTTCAGCCGAGAGTGCGGGCAGCGGCTCATGCAGCAATTGATCGATGAGCTGGGCCACCTGCCCGATGCCTTGATCACCACCTCGTACGTGCTCCTGCAGGGGGTGTTCGACGCGCTGCACGCCCAGCCCATCGAATCGCGCCGGTTGCAGCTGGGCACTTTCGGCGACAACCAACTGCTCGATTTCTTGCCGCTGCCGGTCAATGCCATGGCCCAGCGTCATGGTGACATGGCCGCCAAGGCACTGGAGCTGGCACTTGCCGCAATCGAAGACAAACGCTATGAACCCGGCGTGCATGCGGTAGCGCGTACCTTCAAGCAACGAATCGACGCGCCATGAACCTGCGCCTGATCGACACCCACACGCACCTGGACTTCCCTGACTTCGACGCCGACCGCCCGAGCCTGATGGCCCGCGCAAGCGCGCGAGGCGTCGAGCGAATGGTGGTGCTGGGGGTTCATCAGGCCAACTTTCAGCGGGTATGGGACCTGGCCTGCAGCGACTCGCGCCTGGCGGCGGCGCTTGGCCTGCACCCGGTCTATCTTGAAGAGCATCAACCCAGCCACATCGAGCAGTTGCGTGCCTGGTTGGAGCGCTTGCGTGGCGACGGCCGTCTGTGTGCGGTGGGCGAGTTCGGACTGGATTACTACCTGCCTGAACTGGACAAGGTCCGTCAGCAACGGTTGTTCGAGGCACAGTTGCAAATGGCGTGCGATTTCCAGTTACCGGCCCTGCTGCACGTACGCCGCAGCCACGCCCAGGTGATTGCCGCCCTCAAGCGCTACAGGCCGATGCGGGCGGGTATCATCCATGCGTTCGCCGGCAGTTACGAAGAGGCACGTGAGTACATCAAGCTAGGCTTTCGGCTTGGGCTGGGCGGCGCGGCGACCTGGCCCCAGGCCGTGCGGCTGCGCCGTACGGTTGCCCGCTTACCGCTCGACAGCGTGGTGCTGGAGACCGACGCACCGGACATGGCGCCGGTCATGCATCCTGGGGTGCGCAACAGTCCCGAGCACCTGCCAGACATCGCACACTCGCTGGCCGAGTCGATGGGCGTGCCCGTCGAGCAATTGGCCGAAGCGAGCACGCGCAACGCCTGCGAGCTGTTTGGTTGGCAAGCCCTGGGCTGACTCGCACAGGCCCGGCCTACGTGGTCAGGCCAACACGGTCCACAACGCGAAAGCGGCATACCACAGCACACCACAACGCAGCACCAGGTCCCACAGGCTGTCCAGGCGCCGCGCCCCACCTTCATTGTCGCCGGCAGTGCCGGCATGACTGCCGTCATCTGCAATGCGCCCGATGCGGGCCACCAGGTGCGCGGCGCTGATATGCCAGTTCAACAGTTCGTGCAACATTTCGCGGGCAACGGCGACGAAGTTGCCGACCAAAGCAAAGCTCAATGCCACCACCCTGACCGGCACCCAGTCCATGAGATGGCGAAGCTGCTCGGCACGTTGCTGGAGTGCGGGTCGCTGACTGTGCGCTTGGCACAACGCCAGAAGGCGGTAAGCTAGCGCGACGGCCGGGCCCAGCAGGAAGTACCAAAAGATGACGGCGAAAAAGCCCTGATAGGCCTCCCACAGCAGCCTGCTTTGCAGGCGTTCGCGCAGGCTGCGGGGCCCATCGGCCACGACCCCCAGGTCACGTGCGGCCACGTGCAGCGCGGCCTGTTCATCGCCCCTGTGCCAGGCGTCACGCAAAGGCCCGAGGGAAGCCTTGGCATCGCCACGCCCCAGGCTATAGACCAGCACCAGAAGATGCACTGGCAAGGCCAGCAGGCCGTAGGCAACGGGCTCAAGCACATGCAACAGCAGTGACAGCACCACCACCGGCGCCAGCACCACAGCGGCCAGCACCCACCCTGCAGGCAGCCCACCTCTGCGCTCAAGGCGCGCCAGTTCGCCAAGGAAGAAACCGTCACGCTGGACCAGATGGCGCAAGCCCGAAAACTTCTCGAACCACAGCACCAGGATCAATACCAGAAAACTCATACTTCAGCCCTCATTGCGCTGTAACGCCTGGCGGTACCGCTCCCAGTCGAAGGCAGGGCCGGGGTCGGTCTTGCGCTGGGGGGCGATGTCGCTGTGCCCTTGAATACGCTCGGGGGTAATGGCCGGCCAGGCCTTACGGATGTGACGCGTCAAGCGGTCGAGGGTCAGGTACTGCGCCTCGGTATAGGGTATGTGGTCAGTGCCCTCGAGCTCGATGCCGATCGAGAAGTCGTTGCATCCCTCACGGCCGTCGAAACAGGAGACGCCCGCATGCCAGGCGCGGTCGTGCAACGAGACGAACTGGGTCACCGCGCCTCCACGCTCGATGAACAGGTGCGCAGATACCTTCAGGTGCTCGATGGTGGCGAAATAGGGGTGAGCGTTCGGATCGAGTCGGTTCTGGAAGAACGCCTGGACGTAACCGCCGCCGAAGTTGGCCGGCGGCAAGCTGATGTTGTGAAGCACCAGCAGAGAAATGTGCTCACCTTGCGGGCGAACATTGAAATTCGGTGAGGGGCAGTGGGTGATTCCGTCTCCGTGGAACCAGCCAGTGGCACGGTCCAATTGCATGGGGCCTGTCCTGAAAAGTGCTGCACAGAGCGTCAGTATGCCCTGCCGCCGCTGTCGTTGACACGGTAATCGTCACAAGGCGGCCTGCCCGCTCCTGCGTAAAGTCTCTATGACCGCTTCCAGGGCGCGCTCGAATAAAGGGCCGTCATCCAGTACGCGGACAGTGCCGGCTTCCAGGGCCTGGTCAAGGCCGGCGCCACTCCACTCCCGCACTTTCATGCCGCTGCGATTGGCAAAGACGAGCTTGTCGCAGCTGTCCAGGCGAGCCACTAACTTGCAGCGCTGGATGCCACAGTCATCGGACACTTCAATCCAGGTGCCCATGCGCAAGCGTTGCACCTTCTGCGAGACCTTGCCCTGCTCACCGGCCGGTTGCAGCCCAGGCCCGTCTGCCTCTTCGGCCAACGTCACCAGGATGTCCTGGGTAACCAGGATGTCGTCCTCGTCTATCTCGGCGTCACCTGCATAAGCACGTAGGTGCAGTTGTTGGAGTTTGCGGAAAAATTCACGGGTCACCAGCGAATCGGTGCCAACACTGGCCAGCCCATCGCGCAGTGACTTGAGCAACGGCGGTACCTGATGCATCAGGACCTGCGGCGCAAGCGATGGCATCACACTGGCCAGCAACGTATCGAGGGTCTGCAGAGCATTGCGCCAGCCCAGAGAGGTTTCTCCGTGCCTGAGCCAGGCCAGCATCATGACCTGGCTCCAGTTGTTGCTCAGCATCTGTACCACTGCCTGCGGCCACACACGTCCGCGCAGACGCTGGCTGAGCACCTGTTGCACCTGTCGCCTGGCGAGCGAGGCATTGGCCCGCCCTTCTTCGGCGTCCCGAGTGCGCTGCTCGAACAGCTCGGTACGCCGCCGTTCATGCTGGGTCTGCCCGAGAAAGTCCTCGAGCAGCTCACCGAACAGACGCGAGTCTTCGGCAAAATCGATGAGCAAGCGCTGAACCACATGTTCTGCGCGCAGTTGCAAGGCATCACCCTGCCCTTGCTCGCCCGGGTCGCAGCCGAGCCCCGCCGCCGCCAATTCGTTGAGCAGCCGTCGGGCGGGATGGCTGGCGCGGCTGAGCAGCCCCCTGTCCAGCAGCGCCACCTTGAGCAGCGGGATCTGCAGGCGCGCCAGCACTGCTCGCAGGCAAATGGGCAGATTGTCATCACTTGCAATGAACCTGAACACCTGCTCGATCAGGTTGATCATGTCTTCGTCGTCACCGCCAATGAAGCGGCGGGTACCGCTACGCACGCTGATGGTCAGCAGCAACTGCTCCAGTTGCTGGCCAAGGACGAAGTCATCAGCCGCGCCGGGCTCCGGCACATAGTGCTGCAGGTGTGAAAGCAACCGCAGCAGATCGGCCCTGCTGACCTGCTGGGCGCCGGCCGGTGCACCCAGGCGAGGCGCCAACACCCCACGTGTCGATCGCAGAAGCGGCTGCAGGGAGGCGAACAAGGCCTCGCCTGCGGTATCGTCGGCCGCTTCAGGCTCATGATAGGAACGCTCGTCCGGCTCCGCCAGCAAGCAACTGTCTCCAGCTCGTCGGCAAGGCGTCGGTGGCAGCTGCCCCAGCACACCTGCCGCAATCAGTACCCTGTTGGCTTCGCCATAGATGACTTGCGCGTCGCACAGCACGTACCGTTCGAACAGCTTGAGCAGCACCAGCTTTACGCGCGGTCCTACACCCAGGCTTTGCCCGGCTTCGAGAAAGCAGCGGCACAGGGCAATAGGGTTCAGGGGGTTGCACTGCTCAGGCACATGACGTTCGAGCAGCGTCTGCAAGCGCAGGCCCAGTTGCTGCAAGGCGACGCCATCACGGGCCTTCACTCTGGCAACCATCGCTTCCACCGCTGCTGCGCGCTCGGACTGACCGGGGGTAGAAGACAAGGCGTGAACGATGGTTGCCGGGGCACGTTCAGGCTCAGGCTCGACCAAGCGCGCGAAGGCTTCATGGACGGTATCGAGAAACAGCCGCTCGATGCTCTTGCGTTTGAGCCGCAAGTCGCGCATGGCTTCGAAATACAGGTGCTGAGCGAACCGGTCAGCGGCCTTGTCCGCCATTTCGAACAGCGTATCGTCGGCATTGTCGAACAGCGCCTGCAAACCCTGACGCAGCTGCAAGGCGGCCTGATCGCGCACCTGCAGCAGCGCAATGGGCAGACTCGAAGGGGGCGTGCGCCGTCCATGTTCAGCCGCCGCCAAGGGCACTACCTTGCCCTCTTTGTGCATCCTGTACTCCTTGCAGGGTGTCGGGCCCAGACACGGCCGATTTCGCCAATAGCATGACGCCAAATATCAGACAGCATTATCGGGAATAATTCCTTTTACTGCCAGATACGTTTCCCTTGGTAAGTCTTGACCCTGAATAGGCAGTGGTTGCTCAACCCGCTGCGTCATGGCAACCGACCACCGGCTGTACACACCTGCGCCCTGCCCTATAATCGCGGGCATCTCGCTTGTGGAGCCAACCATGCCTAACCTACGCCTTGCCGACCTCACCGCCGAAATCGAAGCCAACGTGCGCCGCGCGTTGCTGGAGGACATCGGTAGCGGCGACATCACCGCCCAGCTCATCCCGGCCGAGCGGCTGGCCAAGGCAACGATCATTACTCGCGAAGGGTGTGTGGTAGCCGGTACGGCTTGGGTCGATGCGGTGTTTCGTCAACTCGACCCACGCGTAGCCGTGCACTGGCAGGTGGTCGACGGCGATCGCGCCCAGCCCAACCAGCCGCTGTTTCATCTGGAAGGCCCGGCGCGGGCGCTGCTCAGCGGCGAGCGCAGTGCGCTCAATTTCCTGCAGATGCTGTCCGGGGTTGCCACGCGTGCGCGCACATTGGCGGATCTGGTCGAAGGCACGCAGGTACGGTTGCTGGACACCCGCAAGACTTTGCCTGGCTTGCGCCTGGCGCAAAAATACGCAGTGACCTGTGGCGGCTGCTACAACCACCGCATAGGCCTGTATGACGCTTTCCTGATCAAGGAAAACCATATTGCAGCCTGTGGTGGCGTCGCTGAAGCGGTACACGCCGCCCACCGCATCGCCCCCGGCAAGCCGGTGGAAATCGAGGTGGAAAGCCTGGAGGAATTGCATCAGGCGCTGAGCGCTGGCGCCGACATCATCATGCTCGATGAGCTGACGCTCGATGAGATGAAGCAAGCCGTCGGCATCACAGCCGGCAAGGCGAAGCTGGAGGCCAGCGGCGGCGTCAGCGAAACGACCCTGCGGGCCATTGCCGAAACCGGTGTGGATTACATCTCGATAGGTTCGATGACCAAGGATGTGCGAGCGGTCGACCTGTCGATGCGCCTTAGCTTGTAACACGGGGCCGCCAGGCGGCCCCGATCGAAGGATCAGAACGAGGCGTTGGCCAGGCCGTCCAGGTAGCGCTCGACGTCCAGCGCAGCCATGCAGCCCGCACCGGCCGAGGTGATGGCCTGACGGTACACATGGTCGGCCACGTCACCTGCGGCGAATACGCCCGCGACGTTGGTGGCAGTGGCGTTGCCTTCACGGCCGCCGCTGACCACCAGGTAGCCGTCCTTGAGGGTCAGCTGGCCTTCGAACAGCGAGGTATTCGGGGTGTGGCCGATGGCGATGAACACGCCGTCTACCTTGATCTCGTCGCTGCTGCCATCGTTGTTCTTCAAGCGCGCGCCGGTCACACCCATGTTGTCGCCCAGGACTTCATCCAGGGTAGCGTTCAGCTTGAGCTCGATCTTGCCTTCGGCAACGCGGGCATGCAGCTTGTCGATCAGGATCTTCTCGGCGCGGAAGGTATCGCGGCGGTGCACCAGGGTTACCTTGCTGGCGATGTTGGCCAGGTACAGCGCCTCTTCAACGGCCGTGTTGCCGCCGCCAACCACCGCGACCGGCTTGTTGCGGTAGAAGAAGCCATCGCAGGTGGCGCAGGCCGATACACCCTTGCCCATGAACGCTTCTTCCGACGGCAGGCCCAGGTAACGAGCGCTGGCGCCAGTGGCCACGATCAGGGCGTCGCAGGTGTAGGTGCCGCTGTCGCCGGTCAACGTGAACGGCTTGTTGGCCAGGTCTACGGCGTTGATGTGGTCGAAGACGATTTCAGTTTCGAAACGCTCGGCGTGTTCCTGCATGCGTTGCATCAGTGCAGGGCCGGTCAGGCCGTGCGGGTCGCCCGGCCAGTTGTCGACTTCGGTGGTGGTGGTCAACTGGCCACCGGCCTGCATGCCAGTGATCAGCAGCGGCTTGAGGTTGGCACGGGCCGCGTAGACCGCTGCGCTGTAACCGGCAGGGCCGGAGCCCAGAATGATGACGCGCGAATGACGTGCTTCGGACATGTCGAACTCCTGTCGAGCGGGCTGTAAGGGCCAGCTGTGCAAATGAAGTAGGGCCTGCACCACGGGCAGGCCTGTGACGCTGAAATATGAGCGCACTGTAGCGAGGTGGCAAAGAGTAAGGAAATATCCTTAGACAATCCACCTCATAGCCATCGTCTATGCGCGTCTTTGCGTTGGCAGGGTCGAACCTTGGCTTTTGTTACCGCCGGTTTCACCCAGATGGCGCAGCTTCCGCATCACCCCGAAACTCGGTAATGTCTGCCGACTACCTTTTCTGCGGAGTGATACATGCAAGCCCCCGTTCTTTCCGGGCCGCAGTACCTGCGCGAAGGCCTGAAGCTGATCCTGAGCCCTGGCCTGCGCTTGTTCGTGCTGCTGCCGCTGACCATCAACCTGCTGCTGTTCGGTGGTCTCATCTATTTTGCCGGCCACCAGTTCAGCCAGTGGCTGGACGCGCTGGTGCCCACGCTGCCAAGCTGGCTGAGCTTCCTGACCTACATCCTCTGGCCCTTGTTCGTGGTGCTGCTGGTGTTGATGGTGTTCTTCACCTTCACCCTGGTGGCCAACATCATCGCGGCGCCGTTCAATGGCTTCTTGGCTGAAAAGGTGGAAGTGGTGGTGCGCGGCGACGATCATTTCCCGGCCTTCAGCTGGGCAGAGCTGCTGGCGATGATCCCCCGCACACTGGGCCGCGAAATGCGCAAGCTCGGCTACTTCCTGCCACGCGCCACGGCCTTGTTCATCCTGTCGTTGATCCCGGTGGTCAACGTGGTCGCCGCGCCGCTTTGGCTGATTTTCGGCGTATGGATGATGGCCATCCAGTACATCGACTACCCGGCCGACAACAACAAGATGAGCTGGCAAGACATGCTCGCCTGGCTGCGGGAGAAGCGCTGGCAGTCCCTGGGCTTTGGCGGGGTGACCTACCTGGCGTTGCTGATCCCGGGGGTGAATGTGGTGATGATGCCGGCGGCGGTGGCGGGGGCGACGTTGTTCTGGGTGCGCGAGAACGGCAATGCGCGGGTCGTGAACACACCTACGCATCGAGCCTGAGCCTGCCCCAGGCGTAACCCTACCCCATCTACAGGAGCAGACCATGAACCGCTTCAGCCCCGCCAAACTAAAGCTGTCGAAATGGACCGCAACGCAGCCGGTAAACCGTGAAAAGCACTTCCTGGTCACCGACCTGGAGCATGACGAAGCGGGCGTGCTGCTGCGCGTGGAACTGCAGGCGGTGCACAGTGGGCGCAGCGAGTGGCTGGATTGGCGGGTGCTGCGCGACGCCCAGGCGTGGGCGATGGGCTGGCGGTGAGCGCGTAAACCGGCCGCGTGCCTTTCAGGCAGCGGCTAACCTTGTACGTCTCCAAGCAGACGGCTGCGTGTCGCTTGGTTCAGGGTCACCACTGGCCTGCAAAACTGCCCAGCATCACTGCCCCAGGCGGCTGGAGAACTGCCCCACCACATCCACCACCCGCCTGGCCCCTTCCTGGATTTCCTCGATCACGCTTCCGGTCTGGTCCGCCAGCGCGCGGCCTTCTTCGGCCTGACGCTTGCTGGTGTCGATGATCGACACCGCAGCCTGGGCCAACTGCTCGTTTTGCTGCACCACACGGGCTATTTCCTCGGTAGCCGTACTGGTGCGCGAGGCCAGTTGACGCACCTCATCGGCCACCACCGCAAAGCCCCGCCCCTGCTCGCCAGCGCGGGCGGCTTCGATGGCGGCGTTGAGCGCCAGCAGGTTGGTCTGCCCGGCGATATCGCTGATGGTCTTGATGATCGAACCAATGACCCGCGACTGGGTGTCCAGCGCCTGGATGCCGTCGGCAGCCTGAAGCATCGAGGCTTCCAGCCCGCGCATGACGCTGACGCTCTGCCCGACCACCTCGGTGGCCCGGCGGGCGCTGGTGTCCGTTTCCCGCGAGGTGTTGTAGGCAACGTCCGCCGCCTGGGCCACTGCTTGCTCCTGGTTCACCTGTTCGGTGATGACCGTGGCGAACTTGACCACTTTGTAGAGCTCATCGTGGGCGTTGAAGATCGGGTTGTAGGACGCTTCCAGCCAGATTACCCGGCCGTGAGCATCGATCCGCCGAAAGCGCTCGGCAATGTATTCACCGCGACGAAGCTTGTCCCAGAATGCCTGGTAGCCCGGTGCATTGACCTCGGCAGGTTCGCAGAACATACGGTGGTGCTTGCCACGGATTTGATCCAGCCGGTACCCCACTGCCGACAGGAAGCGTTCGTTGGCGGTCAGGATCATGCCATCGAGGTCGAACTCGATGACCGCCGTCGAGCGCATCAACGCCTTGATCAGGCTCTCGTGCTCGCGGGAGGTGACGATGGTGCGGGTCAGGTCGCTCGAATGCAGGGTGAAATACTTGATGCGCCCGTCGCTACCCTTCACAGGTTGCAGGATCGTACGCAGCCAGGCTTCCTGGCCGTTCCCGCGCAGCAGGCGAAACGCGCCATTGAAATGCTCGCCCCGGCTGATGGCATTTTTCATGCGCTGGTGAAAATCCAGCGACTTGACGTGGGCAGGCACGATGTCTTCGATGTTGCGCCCAAGCAATTGGTCGGCCCTATACAGCATCTCGGTTTCGAAATTGCCATTGACCAGTTCGATCCGACCGGCCGGATCGAGTTGCAGCACCAGCATTTCGCTGTCAAGGCTGCTCTTGATCTGGTCGATGATCATCAGTTCTTCACGCAACTGCCGGATTTCTTGCTTGAGCTTGTTGTTGAACATCACCGCTCTCCTGGAGCGTGGGGGCGAATGCAACTGCATCGGCGGGGAACTGCGCCTCTTGAGTGCAGCCGCGATGAATATTCGTGCGCGTCATCGGCCGTCGTGAGCCATGTATCATGCAGGCGTCACCTCGCCGTCATACCCCGGCAATGCAGCAAGTGGATAGTCAGTTCATGAACACACCTGCTCTGCACATCTGCCTGGTCAGCGACACCTTCGCCCCGCACATCAACGGCGTGGCCTGCATTCTTTTGAACCTGAGCGAAGGGCTGCGCCTGCGTGGCCATCAGGTCAGCGTCGTCCGCCCCCGCCAGCCAGGGGAGCAGGCTTCGAGCCACAACCCTGGCGTGAGACTGTGGCGCGACTGGCCACTGCCCGGCTACCCGGGGTTGCAACGCGGCGGGGTCTCCCTGCATACGCTAACAAGGCACTGGCGCCGGCAACGGCCTGATGTCATCTACATCGCCACTGAAGGCCCCGTGGGGCTGAGCGCATTGCGCACCGCTCGGCGGTTAGGGATCGCCGTTGTCAGCGGATTGCATACCCACGTTGCGCACCCTTCAGGGCAATACGGCATGGGCGTGGTAGCACGCCTGCTAAGCCTTTACCTGCGCTGGTTTCATCACCGGGCCGTCTTGACCCTCGTGCCCAGCTTGAACCAACAGCGTTGGCTCGAGCGCCGCGGCTTCGAGCGGCTGGTGCACATGGAGCGCGGCGTAGATGCGGAGCTGTTCAACCCGGCTCGTCGCAGCCAGGCGCTGCGCGAACGCTGGGGGCTGAGCCACGATGATATCGCCGTCCTGCATGTGGGACGGTTGGCACCGGAGAAAAACCTGGGGCTTTTGCAAAGCTGTTTCGAAGCTCTGCAGCGGGCTCTGCCACAGCGAAGATTACGCCTGATCCTGGTGGGGGACGGGCCACTGCGGGGGAAGCTGCTGCAGCAGGTCCCCGAGGCTGTCTTATGCGGGGTCCAGCGAGGCGAACAACTGGCCGAGCACTATGCCAGCAGTGACCTGTTTCTATTTCCGAGCCTGACCGAGACGTTTGGCAATGTGGTGCTCGAAGCCATGGCGTCAGGGTTGGCGGTGGTCGCTTATGACCAGGCAACGGCCGCGCAGCACATCGGCCATGGCCACAATGGTGCGCTGGCCATGCCAGGCGACGCGGCAGCATTCATCGATGCCGCTTGCTGGCTGCTGCAAGACAGCGAGACCCTGCGGCGGGTGAGGCTCAACGCGCGGCAGCATGCCAGCCATCAGGGGTGGTCGAAAATCGTCGATCAGTTCGAAGCGCACCTGCTCAGCGCCTCACTGAGCACTCATGGGCGCCAAGCTCCCTCGATGCAGCCACTGCCGCCGCTGTGAAGCCAACGCCGCGGCCAAGGCGAGCACCCGGTGCGTGATTAGCCAAGGGCCTTCTCGATGGCCTGGACCACCGCAGGATCATCCGGCGCCGTGCGTGGAGAGAAGCGCGCCAATACCCGCCCGTCCTTGCCCACCAGGAATTTCTCGAAATTCCAGGTGATGTCCCCCGGAAACTCCGCGCCCTCGCCCGCCAGAAGGCGATACATCGAGTGACGCTGGGGCCCATTCACATCGAGCTTGGCGCTCAGCGGAAAGCTCACGCCATAGTTCCCGCGGCAGAACGCCTGGATCTGCGCTTCGCTGCCCGGCTCCTGCCCTGCGAACTGATTGCAGGGCAGGCCAAGGACCGTGAAACCTTTGTCCTTGTACGTCTGGTAGAGCTGCTCAAGCGCCGCGTACTGAGGTGTCAGGCCGCACTTGGAGGCCACGTTGACCACCAGCACTACCTGCCCCTTGTACGGTTTCAAGGACAGATCGCCACCGTCAAGCGCGTTCAACTTCAGGTCGTGAAATGCACTCATGCTGTAATCCCCTTTTCAGGTCGCCGACGGCACCTGGGCAAATTGCGCCCACTAAAAAGGCGTTCGTTCAAGCCGTCGCCTTCCTTGGGAAGGCAGGGCGGCTTGCCCGAACGCCTGGCGACTTTCTGAGCTTAGCGCAGAAAGATCAGTGGTGATGGCCACCTTCACCGTGGATGTGACGGTGAGCAATTTCTTCTTCGCTGGCGTCACGCACGTTAACGACCTTGACCTGGAAGTTCAGGCGCTGGCCGGCCAGTGGGTGGTTGCCATCGACGGTCACGTCGTCGCCGTCCACGTCACGGATGGTCACGATCTGCATCTGGCCATCGGGGGCCGATGCGTGGAACTGCATGCCCACTTCCAGCTCGTCGACGCCTTCGAACAGGCTGCGGTTCAGGGTGCTGACCAGCTCGGCCAGGTATTCGCCGTAGGCGTCTTCAGGCTCGATGGAAACGGTCAGCTCGTCGCCGGCCTGCTTGCCTTCCAGGGCCTTTTCCAGGCCTGGGATGATGTTGCCGGCACCTTGCAGGTAAACCAGCGGCGCGCCACCGGCGGAGCTGTCGATGGTCTCCCCGGCGTCGTTAGTCAGGGTATAGTCGATGGAGACAGCCTTGTTGGCGGCGATCAGCATGGGGCAAGACCTTTTGCAAAAGAATGTAGAACGCACAAGTGTAACCAAGCCATCGCCCGATTGCGAACCTCGCCTGGATCCGCCCATGTCCATCAGTCGGATCATCGGTTTTTCCCAGGATGCCGAAGGCCACTGGTTCGTCCAGTTGAGCTGTGGCCACACCCAGCACCTGCGCCACGTGCCGCCCTGGCAACTGCGCCCTTGGGTGCTCGACCCCGAACAGCGTGCGCAGCGCATCGGCCAGGCGTTCCCGTGCGGTTGGTGCGCACAGGGTCCCGATAGCGCTACCCTTGATCGCTGATCCCTTGCACCGCTTATTTCGAGAAGCACGCATGCAGACTTTTTTCATCGCACCAACCGACTTTGGCGTCGGCCTTACGTCCATCAGCCTGGGCCTTGTGCGCACGCTGGAGCGCGCCGGCCTGAAAGTGGGCTTCTTCAAGCCTGTTGCCCAGCCCCACCCAGGCGACACCGGCCCGGAGCGCTCCACCGAGCTGATCGCACGTACCCATGGCATCATGCCGCCGACGCCGTTGAGCCTTGCCCAGGTCGAACGGATGCTGGGCGATGGCCAGCTGGACGAACTGCTCGAGTCGATCGTTCGCTTGTACCAGCAGGCGTGTGTGGGCAACGACGTGGTCGTGGTCGAGGGCATGGTCCCTACCCGTCACGCCAGCTACGCAGCACGCGTAAACCTGCACCTTGCCAAGAGCTTGGATGCCGAAGTGATCCTGGTATCTGCCGCCGAACAGGAAGTGCTCAGTGAACTGTCCGGCAGGGTCGAGCTACAGGCCCAGCTGTTCGGAGGTCCGCGCGACCCCAAGGTGCTGGGCGTGATTCTGAACAAGGTGCGCACCGACCAGAGCATGGAGCAATTCTCGACGCGCCTGCGTGAGCACTCGCCGCTGCTGCGCGGCGATGACTTCCGCTTGATCGGCTGCATTCCCTATCAACCAGAGCTCAACGCCCCGCGCACGCGCGATGTGGCAGAGCTGCTCGGGGCCCAGGTCCTCAATGCCGGTGACTACGAACAGCGGCGCATGACCAAGATCATCATCTGCGCCCGCACGGTGGCCAACACCGTACCGCTGCTGACATCCGGGACCTTGGTGGTGACGCCCGGCGATCGCGACGACATCATCCTTGCCGTGAGCCTGGCAGCCATCAACGGCGTGCCGTTGGCAGGCCTGCTGCTGACCAGCGACAGCAAGCCCGATGCGCGTATCCTGGGGCTGTGCCGCGGAGCGCTGCAGGCCGGGTTGCCGATCCTGTCGGTCAGCACAGGGTCCTACGACACCGCAAACCAGCTCAATGCCCTGAACCGGGAAATCCCGGTCGATGACCGCGAGCGTGCCGAGTTCATCACCGACTTCGTGGCCAGCCACCTCGACGGCGCCTGGTTGAGCCAGCGCTGCGGCGCGCCGCGCGAGATGCGTCTGTCGCCAGCCGTGTTCCGCTATCAACTGATCCAGCGCGCGCAGCAGGCCAACAAACGTATCGTCCTGCCCGAAGGTGCCGAGCCGCTGCTGGTGCAGGCAGCGGCCATCTGCCAGGCTCGCGGCATTGCCCGCTGCGTGCTGCTCGCCAAGCCTGAAGCGGTCGATGCCGTGGCCCGCGCACAGGGCATCACCCTGCCCGAAGGGTTGGAAGTTTTGGACCCGGACCTGATCCGCCAGCGCTATGTCGAGCCCATGGTGGCGCTGCGCAAAAGCAAGAACCTCAACGCACCGATGGCCGAGCAACAGCTCGAAGACCCGGTGGTCATCGGCACCATGATGCTAGCCCTGGATGAAGTCGATGGCCTGGTCTCGGGCCTGGTGCACTCGACGGCCAACACCATCCGCCCTGCATTGCAGTTGATCAAGACCGCACCGGGCGCCAGCCTGGTCTCTTCGGTCTTCTTCATGTTGTTCCCGGACCAAGTGCTGGTCTACGGCGACTGCGTGATGAACCCCCACCCCAATGCCGCCGAACTCGCCGAGATCGCGCGCCAGAGCGCTGCATCGGCGCTCACCTTCGGTATCACGCCACGGGTAGCGATGATCAGCTATTCGAGCGATTCGGCAAGCGACGAGGAAGTGGAGAAGGTGCGCGAGGCCACACGCATGGCCAGGGATGGCGGCGAGCAACTGATGATCGACGGGCCGTTGCAATACGATGCGGCCGTGAACCCTGCCGTTGCACGCGACCTGGCGCCGGGCAGTCAGGTGGCCGGCCGCGGCACGGTGTTCGTGTTTCCGGACCTGAACACCGGCAATACCACGCACAAGGCGGTGCAGCGCAGCACCGACGGCGTGAGCCTGGGGCCCATGCTGCAGGGGCTGCGCAAGCCAGTGAACGATCTACCGCGCGGGGCACAGGTCGATGACATCGTGCACACCATTGCCCTGACCGCCATCCAGGCGAGCGAAGTGCGCTGAATGCGGGGGGCCATCAAGCGCCCCCCCCAACTCGGTCAGGGATACTGCTGAACCTGGCCTTGCTGCTGGTCGTATTGCTGGCCAGGGATAGGCTTGAGGTTCACTTCCACGCGGCGGTTCTGCGCGCGGCCATTGGCATCGGCGTTGCTGGCGATGGGTTGATCCGGGCCCATGCCACGCACGGTGACCCGCGAGGCGTCCACACCCTGGGAGGTCAGGTAGCTGCTGACTGCCTGGGCACGGCGCTGGGACAGGTCCATGTTGTGCTGGCGGCTACCGGTGCTGTCGGTGAAGCCCACCACTTCGATGTTGTTCTGGTTGAACTGCTTGAACGAGCCGGCCAGGTTGTTCAACGGCGCGTAGAAACTTGGCGAGATGTTGGCCGAGTCAGTGGCGAAGGTGATGTTGCCGGGCATGATCAGTTTGATCTGATCGCCCTGGCGCTGAACCTCGACACCGGTGTTGGCCATTTTCGCGCGCAGTTCGGCTTCCTGCTTGTCGGCGTAGTAGCCGTAGCCGGCCGCCGCGGCGCCAATGGCCGCAGCACCGATCAGTGCGCCCTTGCCACGGTGGTTGTGATCGATCGCGGCGCCGGCCACGGCACCGGCCAGGGCACCCAGGCCACCGTACTTGGCGGTCTTGCTCATGCCGCCGCCATCTTGCCCCTGGTTCTCATAGGGGTTCTGCCCCGCACAGCCGGTCATCAGGGCAGCAGTGGTTGCGACGATAATCAGGCGACGCATGGTGAACATGGGCAAGCTCCTCGTATTGATCATGTAGGCCGTAGGTCTGGAACGGCTCTATGTCAGGCTTGGAGTGTCTTGCCGGGTGAAAATTCCGCACCCGCCTGCGCATTTCTGCACCGCCCTGCTCACTCCTCAGGGCAAGTACAACCGGAATAGGCCGCCTCCAAGCGCACCCCCGTTGGAGATGTCGATGCGACCCTGCACGCCGCCGCTTTCATGCAAGGCCGCAATACGCGCAGCGAAATACAAGCCAAGGCCCGTGCTACCACTGGTGGAGTCGATGCCCTGGATGTATTCCTGTTGCCGTTCGATCATGCGCGCCGGGTAGCCGGGCCCGTCATCGTTGATGCAGATGACCAGTTGGTTGTCTGCCTCTTCGATGGTAATCAGCAGGGCCTTTTCGGCGAACCGCGTGGCATTGGTGATGACGTTGGTCACCACCGAGGCCACCAGTTCGCGGTCGAAGAAGCCCAGGGGATTATCGGTATCGATGCGCCAGTTCGCCTCGATGGCATTGTGTTGCAGCACTTCTTCATGGGCCGCCAACTGCGCTTCGATGAAGTCGTCGAGTTCGTGGTAGTCCGGGCACACCGGCAGTTGATTAACGCCGAGCTTGTACAAGCCCAGCAACTGCACCAGCATGCCATTGAGGTGCCGGAATTCATGTTCCATCACCCCCTGTTCCGCGCCACCGCGCAGCTCTTCAGGCAAGCGCTGGACCCACTGGCTGTGGGACTGGATCAGTGCCGAGAGCGAATTCTTCAGGTCGTGCACGGTGGAGGCGATCACCGTGGAAAAATCCAGCCCCTGATTATCAAGATTCATGCGCCGAACACCCGGGTATGCAGTTTGCGGTAGCGGTCATAGCGATTATCGCTGGCGGGGATACCGGCCACGCTCGTCAAGGCGTCGCGGCACTCCTGCATGATCGCAGGCTGAGGATTCTCTCCGCCAATGCGCAGCAGCGCCTGGGCGGTATTGAGGGCGATACTGATGTTCCTGGGCTGCAGGCCCAACGCTTTACGGAACAGCTGCAACGCCTCGCCGAGCTGACCTCCCTGGTAACTGCGCACGCCCTGACGATTGAGCGTGACGGCTTCGGTAATGGCGTTCAGCACGCTGGGGTCATCCGTCAGCTGGCCTACTCGTTCCATGACCTTGGGGTCGTCGCCATAACTCTCCACACAGCTTCTGAGCACGCCGATGGCCGCGGCATCCTGCCCCGATGCCTGTAATTGCCGAGCAACGGTCAGGGCCGCATCGACCGAGAAGAACTGGTTCATCTTTTCCAGGCGCTGGACGGCCTGGTCCGTCAGCTTGGCAGCGGTCTCCGGGTCACCGGCCTGCTGCAGGCTGGCAGCTTTCATCATGCGGGCACGCACCTGAAGGCCCTGGTCTTCCGGGTTTTCCTTGGCCACCTCGCTGAGCGTGGTGTTGATCTCGACCCGGGTGCGCGCGTCCAGGCCAAAGCCTGCATTGCGGCTCATCAACGCCTGCACCAGGCCCAGGTTATTCTCGGCATCCTTGTAGCGTGAGCTCTGCCCTTGATTCACGGCATGCCGGAACGCCTTGGACGCGCTGTCGAAGTCTTCGTTGGCCAACGCCAGCTTGCCCAGCTTCGATTGGCGCCGAACCGATAACGGCGAGAGGCGCACGGCCTCCTCCAACAGCCCTTGGGCGCGCTTGGTTTCGCCTTGCGCCTCCAGCACATCGGCCATGCCATCGTAGAGACTGGGCATGATCGGGAAGGCCTTGAGCGCCTGCTCGTAGACGGCCTGGGCCTGGGCAAGCTGCCCGCGCTTGTGCATCAAGCTGCCCAATGCCGCGTACACCCAGGGCTGCGGGCGGCTGGCGAGAATGGCCTTGAGAAACTTCTCGAGTTCTTCGAAGCGGTTGAGGTTGCGCAGCGCATCGGCCCGGTAGCGCAGGCACAGCGGCGCCAGGCGCGGGTCGCGCTTGCACAGCTCGGCGCAGGCTGCCAGCACTTCACCAGGGCGATTGCGGTCCAGCGCCTGGAGGATCGGCTTTAGCAGTGCCTTGCGTTGGTAGAGTTTTTCCACCCGCTGGGCAAGGCCTACCCGGTTGAAGGGCTTGGTCAGGTAGGCGTCGGGCTCGTGCTCGATGGCGCTGAGCACAATGGCCTGGCTGCTTTCGGCGGTGACCATGATGAACACGCATTCGTGGCTGATGTGCTTGTCGATGATCAGGTCTTCGAGCACCTGCTGGCCGTTTTTCTTGCCATCGCCCAAGTGAAAATCTTGCAGGATGCAGTCATAACGCTTCTGGGCGCACATGCGCAGCGCCTGCTCGCCACTGTCGGCGGTGTCCACGTCGCGAACGCCCAGCTCGCGCAGCATGGAGCGGGTCGACGTGCGAAAGTCGGTGAAGTCGTCAACGATCAGAAAACTCTTTTGCCCGAACTGCAGCATCAACACGACCTGCCCTGGAAGAAATGGAAAGATGGCACGAGGCGAACCACCGAACGCTGTATCGGCAGGCGGTCGGAAAAGATAAGCGAGGTGTACGCGCCACTTGCAAGGTGGCATCAGGCCAGCATTTTAGCTACCCGCCGCATGCCCTGCCACTCTCACTCCAGCAAGCCAAGCGCCTTGGCCCTGGCCACGGCTTGGGTGCGGCGCTCGACCCCCAGCTTGCTGTTGATGTGGCTGGCGTGTGTCTTGACCGTGTGCAGCGAAATGAACAGCCGCTCGCTGATCTGCTGGTTCGACCAGCCCTGGGCGATCAGCTCCAGCACCGCCCGTTCGCGGCTACTGAGCGCATCAGCACTGGCGCTGGTGCATGGCAAGCCGGGCAGGCGCTCAAGCAACTGGGCCCTAACCGGACAGTTTTCGCTGCTCTGGACCTGATCGCGCAGCCACTGCGGGTAGCGTTGCAGCAGCTCCTGGAACGGCTGCAACACACCGCCCCTGGCCGCCTGCAGCAGTGTCGGCAGCAAGCGTGCTGCCTGCGCCTGATGCCCCTGATCCAGGTGCAAGGCGATCAAGGGGCACAAGGCGCTGACCGTCAACATCATGCCCCCACAACCCTGGCCGCGCTCGGCAAGCTGTTCAAGGTTGCGCGCCGCCTCTGCTTCACGCCCCTGAATGCGGTCGAGCGCGGCTTGCTGCAAAGCGACATGGCAGGGCAACAACGGGTGAAATTCGGGCGCCAGTGCCGCCTGCGCGCCGCCGTAGGTCTGCCCCAGGCGCGACAGCCAGGATTCGGCGAGGTCCATGCGCCCTTGCGCGAGCCAGAGCTCGCATTTGACCAGGGTGATCATCGCCAGGTAGTACACCGGGGGCACATCCCAGATATGCATCAGACGTTCGGCTTCGGCGAGTTCCGTGAACGCCTCGGCAAAGCGCCCTTCCCGGCCGTCGAGCATGGCAATCACGCAATGACCGATGAGCACACTGATGTCGCGGCAGGCACGTGCCTCGCCCAGGCCACCACGCAGCCGAGCAAGCCCCTGCTCCGGGCACAGGTGTGCGACCAGCAGATACCCTTCGTACAAGGTCAGCCGCGCCCGGATCGCATACAACCGCTGTGCGGACAACCCGTGCAAACGCTGTAGCCCTTCGCGCACTTCGCCCAGTGCACGCACAACCTCGCCTCGGGCGTGCAATACCCGGGCCCTGTCATAGTGGGCCAAGGCCTCGAACAATGGGTTGCCCACGCGCTGCGCCAGCTCCAGCGCTTCTCGGTTCCAACCGCGCGCACGCCAGAAGTCGCCCTCGGCGATTGCCAGGTTCGACAATGTCGACAGGCACACCAGGCGCTGGCCATACCGTTTGCAGGGCAGGCTCTGCAGTGCTTCGGTGCAGCAAGTCAGGGTGCGTTCACGATCGCCTCGGCCTCTGGCGATCACGCCGCTCAGTGCCAGCCACTGGGCGAGCATGGACTTCTGGGCAGTGGCAGAAGGCGCCGGCAGAAAGCGCCCCAGATGGCTTGCCAGTTCCTCGGCAGCGTCGAGCTGGCACGCCAGGCCAAGGGCCCAGCTGTACAACACGATCAGGCGCGGTGTGCTGACCAGCAGGCTGTCAGGCAGGTCCATTTTCCAACGCAGCAACATGGCGACGTTCTGCTCGGCCAGCAACTGCTCTTCGGACAGGCTTTGCACGAGGTCGGCCGCCGCGTTCAGGTCGCCCCCGCGCAACGCCTGCTCCACCGCCTCATCCAGCAAGCCTTGGGCCTGGAACCAGCAAGAGGCACGCAGGTGCCGCTCGGTCAAAGGCTCGCGTGCCTGGCGGCTGCGAAGCAGATCGGAGAACAGGTGGTGGTAGCGAAACCACCGGCCATGCTCATCCAGTGGCACCAGAAACACCTGGTGCGATTGCAGAAAATCCAGGATCGCGTTGCTGTCCTGTTGCAGCCGTACCGCGTCGCATAGAGGCGCGCAGAAGCGTTCCAGGCACGCCGTCTCGTCGAGAAAGCGCTGCACAGGCGCAGGCAGTATGTCGATCACTTCTTCGAGCAGATAATCGCGGATCAGGCCTTCGCCACCGTGCAACGCCTGGGGCAGAACGTTTTCATCGCTCGACTCGCTGGCGGCCAACTGCCAGAAACGCAGCCCGGCCACCCAGCCATCGCTGCGCTGGATGAGGTTGTCCAGCGCTTGGCCACGCAGGCCAGTGGGCCTGCGCCCCAGCACCGCCAGCGACTCCTCGGCGGTCAGTCGCAGGTCCTGCTCGTTCAGTTCGGCCAACTGCCGGCAGAGGCGAAGGCGTGCCAGGTGCCAGTCCGGGCGCTGACGACTGGTCACCAGCAACACAAGGCCTGCGGGCAAGTGGTTCAGGAAGAATTGCAGGCAGTGGTCCAGGACGGGCCCCTGGGCGAGGTGGTAGTCGTCCAGCACCACCAGCAAGGGCGACTCGCTGCGCAGGTTCAGCGCCAACGCGTCGAGCACCGTGCCAAGCCACGGCTCGAACGCGAACGGCTGGTGGCGCTGGCGCATCTTCAACAGCGCCATCGCCTGCCCATCCATGGCTGGGCAGTGCTGCTGCAACCCGTCGAGCAGACGCTCCAGAAAGCGCCCGGGATCGGCATCTCGCTGGCTCAAGCCCAACCACAGCGTGCGCCAGTGGGCAGGCAGCGTCTCGCAGAACTCGATGGCCAGTGAACTCTTGCCAAAGCCCGCGGGCGCACTGATCAGCAGCAACCGCCCGCCCAGCCCGGCTTGCAGGCGCTGGCACAGACGCTGACGCGGGACATGGCCGTCGGGCAAGGGCGGTCGAAAGAAATGCTCGTCCATCAGGCCCACGGCCTGGCTGGTGCATCCATGCGTACGGGACAGATCTGTCATGGCCGGCTCGTTCTGGGTGGAAAAATACGGCGTAAGGGTGGTTGCGAGACTAGCGGTTAACGCCCTGCATTTGAAGTTGGCGGGGAGACTGCGTCGGAAAAAGACTACGACAAAAAGCAACAGCGCCGGTCGACGCAGGCTGGGATGGGGGCTTTGGCGGGGTATTCAGACGGTTTATCGCACCGGCCTGGCGCATCTGCTGGGACTGGCACCCTTGCATGGGCGCGATGGGGCCACCGAGCGTGGCCCCATCATTTTATGGCTTCGCTGTCAGCGGATGCCCGACTGACGCAGGGCCGCAGGCTGGAAGTCGGCCTTGCTGGCAGTAAAGTTGAAGTTGTAGGCACGCTTTTCTTCGTTCTTCATGCCCAAGGCCAGGTAGCGCCCCGATTGCAGGTCATAGATGGCTTCCAGGGTGATCCATGGTACCTCGACGTTGTAGTACGGCTGCGAATGGGCTTCAGAGACGCGCCACAGCTGGTTGCGCCCGTCATACTGGTCGATCACGGCAGCTTGCCAGGTGTCTTCGTCGATGTAGAAGTCACGCTTGGCGTAGATATGTCGCTGGCCGGGCTTGAGTGTGGCCACCACATGCCAGACGCGGCGCAGCTCGTAGCGGGCCAGGTCCTGGTTGATGTGCCCTGCCTTGATGATGTCGGCGTACTTGAGCTTCGGGTCGTCGAGCTTGAAGGCGTTGGAGGCGATGTACAGCTCCTTTTTACCTTCGAGCTTCCAGTCATAGCGGTCCGGAGCGCCGTTGAACATGTCCAGGTTATCGGAGGTGCGCAGGCCGTCGGCAGCCGTCCCCGGGCCGTCGTACGACACCTGCGGCGCCTGACGTACGCGGCGTTGGCCGGCGTTGTAGATCCATGCCTTGCGCGGTTCCTTGACCTGGTCGAGGGTTTCGTGAACGAGCAGCACGGTGCCTGCAAGGCGTGCCGGCGCGGTCACTTCCTGCTTGAAGTAGAACAGGATGTTGCCTGGATTGTTGGGGTCGTAGTCTTTCATCCGATCACGGAACACGAACTGATCAGAGAAAGACACCGGGTTGAAGGAACCATTCTGCTGCGGGGTCGCCTGGATGACCTGGCGGCTCACACTGCCACCGCGGTAGCGAGTGATGTGGTTCCAGATCACTTCCAGCCCATTCTGTGGGATGGGGAACGGCACTGCCGTGCGGAAGTTGTTCAGGCCGTTACCACCTTCCACCAGGGTTGCCTGGGTGGCGTTTTCCTTGATTGCAGCAAACACCTCGGCCGGTACCGTTGACCCACGGTGCGTCTTGTAGACAGGCAACTTGTAGGTGTCCGGGTAGCGCTTGAGCATGGCCATCTGGCCTGGAGACAGTTTGTCCTTGTACTGGTCGGCGTTCTGCGCGGTGATGGTGAACAGCGGTTGCTCGGTACCGTAGGGGTCGGCGAGGAAGCCTTTGCCATCGACGCTGCCGGCCGTCTTCGAAAGCGGCTGCCAGGGCCCGATGGAGCCATCGGCGTTGCCGGCCTTTTCTGCGCCCATGGGGGTCAGGGTGTTGCCCAATTTGGCCGCTTCGCCGGCCGGTACTGCCGCCATCACGCTGGTTGCCAGCAGGGACAGGCCCAGCACACCGGCTTGCAGCAGACTTCTGGTGTTGTTCATGTCGTGTCGTCCTGGATCCGTATGCTTAGAAGTTCACGCCGAAGCTGAGGGCGAGGAAGTCGCGGTCATCCACGGTGCTGTACTTGCCGTCGAAGAAATTGGTGTACGACAGGCTGGCGGTGTAGGTGTTCTGGTACTCGGCATCGAGCCCCAGGCTGACGGCCTTGCGGCCCTCCTCGAAGTTGCCGCCTGGGCCTGGCGAGTAACCGGAGACGTCGTGAGACCAGGCCACGCTCGGCTTGAGGTTGACGCCTGCGAACACATCGTTGTAGTCCCAGATGACCCGGGCGCGGTAGCCCCACGAGGTGCTGGTGGTGTAGCCGTCGTTCTCGCACTTGCGGTTCAGGTTGGCCGTCGAGGCACCGGCACCTGCGCCAGCAATGGTGCTGGTGTTGAGCGCCTGGCAGGTATTGGCCCCACCGGTGGCGGGCAACGGGCCAGGGCCGAACACCGGATCGCGGCCGTAGCGTGTGTCGTAGGCGCTTTCCAGGCCGCCCACATGGGTCACGCCCAGCTCGCCTACCACGGTCATGCGGCTGGCGCCCATCACCTGGTCGAAGAAGTGGGTCAGGGTGGTCTGGAACTGAGTGACTTCCTTGCGCCGGTAGCCATGCAGGTCCTGACCAGGCACGCCATCGAGCAGCGACGCGTTGCTCAAGGCGCCGCCCAGCGGGCGCACACCGGCGAACAGGATGTCGGTGGTGTTGAGCTGCACAGGTGCGTTGGGGCGGTAGCTGATCTCACCGCTCCAGGCGGTGCCGGTGGGCAGCGTGGTGGAGAAGCTCAGGCCATACAGGCGAATGTCTTCGGGGTACTCGACGAAGTACTTGGAGTTGCCAGCCACGATCAACGGTGCCAGTGCACGCAACTGCGCTGGAAGGGTCGGGATGGCGGAGAAGACCGAAGGCGATGCGCCGGTTGCGCTGAAGATCGGCGCACGGCTGTGGTAGTTCATGAAGTAGGCGCCAAACTCGGTGTCCAGCGGTTCGAACATGTAGCGCATGGCCACGCCGAACTGACCGCTGTCACGGGCATCGCGGTCACCGCCACGGCGCACCATCACCCCTTCTTCGTTGATGTTGACGCCGCGGGTGGCCAGGAACTGGCGAGCGGCGGCAGGCACGGTACGGCTGCTGTTGAGCACGCGCAGGTTGTCGGTGCAGCCGTCGGCAATGATGTCTGGCTGTGAGAAGAAGGTGCCGCAGTTGTCGACGACGGTCTGGTCCCACTCGAGCTGGTAGAAGGCCTCGGCCGACAGGTTGTCGGTCAGGCTCTGGGACACATAGAACATGTTGACCGGAATCAGGCCTTCCTTGATCTCGGCCCCTGGCCGGCGAAACGCCGACACGTCGACCGGGTTGATGGCATTGATGCCGCTGCCGATGAAGGTGCTCTCGCCCCAGCTGACCACTTGCTTGCCCAGGCGCACCGAGCCCGGCTGATCGCCGATGGAGTAGTTGTGGTAGACGAAGGCGTCGAGCAGCTCGGCACCCGAGGACTTGGCCCCTTCCTTGCGGTTGGAGTCGCTGATGTCCTTGAAACGCCGGCCCTCGTCCTTGAGTTCGAAGTCATACCAGTACTTGCCGCGCACGAAGATGCCGGTATCGCCGTACTTGAGCTCCAGGTCGTGGATGCCCTTGAAGATCTTGGAGAAGGTCTCGCCCTTCTTGAAGTTGAGGTGGCCGTCGTCGGACGTTTGCGAAAGGCCCTTGCCGCCGTTGTTGACCCCGATCAGGTTGCGGTTGGGGTTGGCCGTGGACCAACTGGCGCCGATGGAGAGCGACGAGTCGAACTGGCCTTCGATTTCACCGATGTTGAAACTGACCGCGAAAGCGGGACTGGCAAGGGTGGACGCCAGGCTTACAGCCATGGGCAACCTGGCCCTGCGCCAGAACGGGTTTGCAGATTTCATCGACGCTACTCCATGTTCTTTTTTGTTATGGCAGTGGTGCTTCAAGGAACGGCCCGAACGACCGGTGTGCAAGCCTGCGCCTGCTCACCCTCCCCTCCCGAAAGCCCCTGGCCCCGACTATAGCCAGCAAGGCACAGGCGCTCGATCCCTCTAAAGTGTGATTTGCGCTCCGTGCCGCCAGGGCGGTGCTGTGTGCTCCAACTGCGCCCCGGCCGTGCCGAAGAATGGCGCATTTGTGCAATTTGGCAAGCACTGCACCGCTCTGGCATGCGGGTTGGCCCGGGACAGATTGCCGCATGCCCGCTTTCACAGGGTGGACAGGAAGGCACTGTTACCGGCCTGCCACTCGATAATGTCCTGGCGGATGCGTTTCTTGTCGAGCTTGCCGACACTGGTCTTGGGAATTTCAGTAACAAGGGCGACCTGACTGGGGATGGCCCACTTGTTGATGCGCCCTTGCTCCACGAACGGCTTGAGGTGCTCCTTGAGTGCCTTGGCGTCGATCGCCTGGCCTTCGCGCACCACCACCAGGGCAAAGGGGCGCTCGCCCCACTGCGGGTCGGCAGCCCCGACCACCGCCACTTCCCGCACAGCCGGATGCGCGCTGATCATGTCTTCCAAATCCAGCGAAGACAGCCATTCGCCGCCGGTCTTGATCACATCCTTGATGCGATCGCGGATGTCGATGAAACCCATGCTGTCGAGCGTGGCGACGTCGCCGGTGTGCAGCCAGCCGTTCTCCCACAAGGCCTGGCTCTTTTCCGGCTCTTTGAAATAGCCCTGCGTCAACCATGGCGCGCGCAGCACCAGTTCACCCTGGCTTTCACCGTCGGCGGGCAGGAAACGCCCTTGTGCATCGATGATGGCCGCCTCCACCAGCGGCACCGGTACACCGGCCTTGATGCGGTAACTGATGCGCTCATCTTCGGTGCCGGCCTGCAGCTCGTCGTTGAGATGCGCGGCACTGATCAACGGGCACGTCTCGGACATGCCATAGGCCGCTGTCAGCTGAATGCCGCGGGCGTAGGCCGCATCGTAGAGCGAACGGTTCAGCGCACTGCCGCCGATGATGATTTTCCAACCGCCGAAATCCACACCTTTGCCGTGAGGGCAGTTGAGCAGCATCTGCAGGATGGTGGGCACGCAGTGGGAGAAGGTGACCCGCTCTTCGCGCCATAGCTTGAGCAGCATCTCGGGCTCGTAACGCCCCGGGTACACCTGCTTGACGCCCAGCATGGTCGCAACGTACGGAATACCCCAGGCATGTACGTGGAACATGGGGGTGATGGGCATGTACACATCATCGCTGCCCAGCAGCCGCACACTGTCAATGCTGCCCATGACCGAGGCTTCGGCCAGCGTATGCAGGACCAGTTGCCGATGGGTGAAATACACCCCCTTGGGGTTGCCCGTGGTGCCTGTGGTGTAGAAGGTGGTGGCGACCGAGTGTTCGTCGAAGTCGGGGAAATCGTACTGCGTGCTCGCGCCAGCCAACAGCTGTTCATACTCGCCGACCAGGTTAGGCAAGGCCGCCTGGGTGTCCGCCCCATCGGTCAGCAGCACGGTGCGCTCGACCGTGGTCAGCTGGCCGGCAATGGACTGGTACAACTCGATGAAGTCGCTGTTGACCAGCACCAGCCGGTCTTCGGCATGATTCATGGTGTAAAGAATCTGGTCGGGCGAGAGGCGCACGTTGATGGTATGCACCACCGCCCCGATCATCGGGATGGCGAACATACACTCAAGGTAGCGGTGGCTGTCCCAGTCCATCACTGCCACGGTATCACCGGCCTTGACGCCAGCTTCGCTCAGCACGTTGGCCAACTGCGCGATGCGCTGGTTCAACTGAGCGTAGGTCAGCCGCACCTGGTCCCGGTAGACGATCTCACGGGTTTTTTCGTAGCGGCTGGCCGACATCAGCAGGCGTTTGATCAGCAGGGGGTAGGCATAGGCGTCGTCGGCGGGCTTGAGGAGACGGGTCTGCAGCATAAATATCCCTTTTATTGAGGCGAGGGCTTGCAAGGCGTGGCGTCACTGTAGTGTGCGACTGCGCCGGTCAAATCAGCCGAAGGAATGATTTGGCCAATGCAGCCTGAGGCGCCAGGCGTTGACGGGCGGCAAGCAGGGGCTGGACACTGGTCCACAGGCGTCAACCAGACCTTCATCCCCCCTTCTCTGTAACCGGAGCCCATCTATGCCCAGCTCGCGCCACGCCGTTTTTCTCGACCACGACTCCCTGGACCTGGGCGACCTGGACCTGACACCGCTGCATCAGTCGTTCGATTCACTGGCGCTGTTCGCTGCCACGACGCCAGAACAGGTGGCGGAACGTCTTCAAGGTGCTGTTGCGGTGATCAGTAACAAGGTGGTGCTCGACGCCGCCTGCCTCGAAGCGAACCCACAGCTCAAGCTGATCCTGGTGGCCGCCACCGGCACCAACAACGTCGACCTGGCTGCCGCACGGGCGCAAGGCATCACGGTCTGCAACTGCCAGGGCTACGGCACACCTTCGGTGGCCCAGCACACCCTGGGCCTGCTGCTGGCGCTGGCCACGCGCCTGTGTGATTACAACCAGGCGGTGGCCGAGGGGCGATGGGCCAAAGCTAGCCAGTTCTGCCTGCTGGACTATCCAATCGTCGAGCTGGAGGGCAAGACCCTCGGCTTGCTGGGCCATGGCGAACTGGGCGGTGCAGTGGCGCGCCTGGCCGAAGCCTTCGGCATGCGCGTGCTGAGCGGGCAGATTCCAGGCCGGCCGAGCCGTACCGACCGCCTGCCACTGGATGAACTGCTGCCACAGGTCGACGCCCTGACCCTGCATTGCCCCCTGAATGAGCACACCCGGCACATGATCGGCGAGCGCGAGCTGGCCATGGTCAAGCCCGGTGCACTGGTGGTCAATACCGCCCGTGGCGGGCTGATCGATGAACAGGCGCTGGCCGATGCATTGCGCAGCGGCCACCTGGGCGGGGCTGCAACCGACGTATTGAGCGTCGAGCCTCCGGTTGACGGCAACCCCCTGCTCGAACCTGGCATCGAGCGCCTGATCGTTACCCCTCACAGCGCCTGGGGCGCGGTCGAGGCGCGCCAGCGGATCGTGGGCCAACTGGCGGAAAACGCCCAGGCGTACTTTGCCGGGCAGGCACGCCGCGTGGTCGGCTGAGGCGCAAGCGCGGCTCTGCTACACTGCGCGATTTTTCGGAGGCGTCGTCCATGGACCCGCGCAGTGAAGTGTTGCTCCGCCAGGCAGAGCTGTTCCAGGGCCCGCTGCTGATTGCAGGGGCCCCAGCCGATGGCCTGTTGGCTCAACTGCCCCAGGCTCATGCCTGGACCTGGCACGCAGGCGATCACGCCCTGCTCGAAAGCCGCTTTGCCGGCCGCTGCCATTGCGCGGTGGAGCCTCCAGCGGTGGACGTGCCCACTGCCGTGCTGTTTCTTCCCAAGTCGCGCGAGCTGGCGGCCTACCTGCTCACCACCCTGGCCGCACGCCTGCAAGGCGGCACGTTGTACGTGGTGGGTGAAAAGCGCGGGGGGATCGAAAGCGTCGCACGGCACCTCCAGGCATTGGGCAAGCCGCGCAAACTCGACAGCGCCCGGCACTGCCAACTGTGGCAAGTCAGCATCGAGCAGGCGCCGGAGGCAGTCGCGCTGCACACGTTGGCCAAGCAGTTCGAGCTGGCTCTGCCAGAGGGTCCCTTGCAGGTGGTGAGCCTGCCTGGGGTCTTCAGCCACGGCCGCCTCGACCGAGGCACGGCGGTGCTGCTGCGCCACCTGGAGGCGCTGCCCGAAGGTCATGTGCTGGACTTCGGCTGCGGCGCTGGCGTGCTGGGGACGGCAGTGAAACGGCGCTACCCAGACAGCCGGGTAACGATGCTCGATGTGGATGCCTTCGCCGTGGCCGCCAGCCGTCTGACCCTGGCGGCCAACGGCCTGGAAGCCGACGTCGTGCAAGGTGACGGTATCGATGCAGCACCTTTGGACCTGGACGTGATACTGAGCAACCCACCGTTTCACACCGGGGTCCATACCGATTACCAGGCATCGGAGAACTTGCTGCAAAAATCTGCCGTTCATCTGCGAAAAGGCGGCCAAATACGCTTGGTAGCCAACACCTTCCTGCGCTACAAACCGATCATCGAAGCAGCGTTGGGCAACTGTCAGGTCCTGGAGGAAGCCGACGGGTTCAGGATCTACCAGGCAACACGCTGATAAAAACAGCGCTTGCCGAAACCGTTTCGCCTAGGCAGAATCCGCACCGTCCTAGGGGAGTAGTCTCCCGCGAGCGCCACGCTCGCCCGGTACGCGTCAACATACTTGGTCCACAGACCATGGCGCGTGCGACCCACCATGCAAACCTGCATGGCCAGGCCTGCACAGACAGGCCCGGGGTTTGACAAGACCTATGACACGCACACCTTACCCGGGGCGGGGAGGTCGTACGTGTCATAGCCGTGTCGACCCGCCCCCGTAGGAATCCTGATGCTGGAATCTCTGCTGGTCCCCACCGCAATCGTTGCCCTGGCCGAAATCGGCGACAAGACGCAGCTGCTCGCGCTCATCCTCGCTGCCCGCTTTCGCAAGCCCTGGCCCATCATTGCCGGCATCGTCGCGGCCACGCTGGCCAACCATGCCGCAGCAGGTGCCGTGGGCGCCTGGTTCGGCAGTTTCTTCAGCGACGCTGCGCTGCATTGGATCCTGGCCGCCAGCTTCACCGCCACGGCCCTGTGGACGCTGGTGCCGGACAAAATGGACGACGACGAAAACCCTGCGCGCCGCTTCGGGCCGTTCCTGACCACGCTGATCGCGTTCTTCCTTGCCGAGATCGGGGACAAGACCCAGGTCGCCACGGTCATGCTGGCTGCGCAGTACCCACACCTGATCATGGTCATCGTCGGTACCACGCTGGGCATGCTGATCGCCAACGTGCCCGTGGTGCTGGCGGGTAATTTCGCCGCCGACAAACTGCCGCTGACGCTGATTCGCCGCCTGGCGGCCGCCGCGTTCTTCGTGCTCGCGATCGTTGCGGTCTACACGGCCATGAAGGCCAGCGGTTGGGTGGGTTGACGCACCGGCGGGCAGACCGGCGCCTTCATGGCGCCAGCTTGCCCACTTGCAGCCGGCCTCAGGGCTTGGCCGCTGCCTGATACAGTGGCATGACTTTGGGAATGGCTGCCTGCAAGGCGGCAATACGGCTGGCCGAGGCCGGGTGCGTACTCATGAACTCCGGTGGCGCCCCTTCCGAGGCCTTGCTCATCTTGTTCCACAGGGTAATGGCCGCGTTCGGGTCGTAGCCTGCACGTGCCGAGAGCTCAAGACCGATCAGGTCTGCTTCGTTCTCGTTGGCCCGGCTGTTGGGCAAGGTCATGGCGTAGTTCACCACGGTGTCGGCCAGCGCCATGCTGTCCTGACCCAGGCCGAAGATGGCGCCGGCCCCCTGGCGCGCCATTTCCACGCCGTAGGCCTTGGACATGGCTTCACGGCTGTGCTCGCGCAAGGCGTGGGCGATTTCGTGACCCACGACGGCCGCGATCTCGGCGTCGTTGAGCTTGAGCTGATCGATCAGGCCCGTGTAGACGATGATCTTGCCGCCTGGTCCGCAGTTGGCATTGAGCTCATCGCTCTTGATCACGTTGACCTCCCACTTCCACTGCGCAGCGTCCGGCCGGAACTGGGGCGCTTGGGCAATCAATCGGTTGGCAATGGCCTGTACGCGCCTGGCATCGGCACTGGATTTGTCGAGCAAGCCTTTGCTGGACGCCTCGCCCAGGGTCTGTTGGTACGACTGGGCGTACATCGTGTTGACCTCGTCCGGCGACAGCATGCTGAACATGTACTGCTTGCGCTCAACGCCCACTGCACCGCCGCTGGTGGTGTTCACCCCTTGGCAGCCGGCGAGCAGGATGCCAGCGCTCAATAGGCTGATGACAAAAGACTTACGCATGGAAACACTCCTTTTTACATGCGCCGTATCCTAGGATGACTCATGGGTAGGCCGCCATAGCCGCAGGGAAGATTTTGCACACCCGTGCCCTCTGCGCGGCGCGCCACAAAGCATGGACAGGCACTCAGGCCGGGGTGAGGCACTCGGGAGCGTCCAGTTTCGGGTCGTTCACGAAAGGCGCCAGTGCCCGCTCGCGCAACGTCACCGAGGGGCTGGCCAGCAATTCCTGCAAACGGATCAGCGGCGTTTGCGGATCCAGCCAGGCAGCCTGCCCTGCCTCATCCAGAATCAGGGGCCTGCGTTGGTTCATCGCCGCCTGGGTGACCACGGCGCAACTGAGCCAGACCTGCTCCTGTACGGCATAAGCCTCCCACACAGCGGCGAAATACAGCGATGCCCCCTCCCCCGGGGTCAGCCAGAAGGGCCGTTTGCGCACACTGCCCCGCCACTCATAGAACCCGTTGGCCGGTATCAGGCAGCGTCGTTGGCGAAACGCTTCGCGAAACATCGGCTGCTCGGCCAGCGTTTCGGCGCGGGCGTGCGCAGGAGTGCGGGAAAGGTCGGTGAGCCACGGCGGCGTCAGCCCCCAGCGTGCCTTGGCCACTTGCAGCTGCCCATCCAGCTGGCGCTGGATAAGGACAGTATTGCCGGGCGAAATATTCCACTGGGCGGGTTGCCCGGCGGGAAAGCCAGGCAGGTTGGCCAATGCCTGGGACCAGCGGAACAGGGCGTAACGTCCACACATGAGGTAATTCTGAACCTAGCAGATCAAGGTACCGGGGAAGCTCTCCGGCTCGTCGCCAACCAGTGGCTGGGCGTCATTGTACGCATCGATCAACTGCCGTGCGTATTCGGCCTGCTCATCGGCCACCGACAAGCCCAGCAGACCGTGCAGAGGCAATTCGCCGGTCGCCCCGACAAGATCGCGGCCCACCAGGTGCGCCTGCACCCCTTCGCTGGCAAGCATACCGGCCAGCATCTCAGCCTCGAGCAGGCTTTCAGGTTCGTAGATACGCCTCATCACGCATCGTCCTCACGTCTGACATCGAGCATCCATTCGTCGTCATGCACCTGCAGCACGAACACGATCGGCCGGCAGCACACCTGACAGTCTTCGGTGTAGACCTGATCGCCGCCGGACAGATCGACGTAGGTTTCCACCCGTTCGCCACAATAAGGGCAATCGTAGAACTCTGTTTCCAGCATCAGGGCCTCCACGACGAGTTATGCGTATAATTGCCGCTCTGTTTACAGGGCCACGTGCGTCCGAGCCGTTTTTCGGAGCCTGCCCGTACTTCATTATTACCCTAGCCGTTTCCAACAAGAGAGCATGATGGGCGAATTCGATGCCATCCGACCATACGACGACGCTGAGGTCCCTGGAGTTCTGGCACGCTTGCTCAGCGACCCGGCATTCCTCGATATCCTGACTCATTTCCGCTTCCCGCGCGCAGCCGGTGCCTTTGGCTGGCTGCTGAAACCGCTGATCGCCCGGCGCCTGCGCCAGGAGTTCGCTGGCGTGACCTGTGTATCGACCCTGCAGGACAAGGTCGAGCACTACGTTGATCGCACCATCGACCGCGCCACCGATGGCGTGACCTATTCGGGTGTGGAGCAGCTCAAGGCCGGCACGGCTTATCTGTTCCTGGCCAATCACCGTGACATCGTCATGGACCCGGCATTCGTCAACTACGCGGTGTACCACGCCGGCCTGCCCACCCCGCGCATCGCCATCGGCGACAACCTGCTGCAAAAACCCTTCGTCAGCGATCTCATGCGGCTCAACAAGAGCTTCATCGTGCACCGCTCGATCACCGGCCGTCGCGAGAAACTGGCCGCCTACCAGCTACTGTCGGCCTATATCAGTCACTCCATCATCAACGACAGCACCTCCATCTGGATCGCCCAGGCCGAAGGCCGGGCCAAGGATGGCGACGACCGCACCGATTCGGCCATCCTCAAGATGTTCCACATGAGCCGCAAGGACGAGGCATTCGGCGCGGTCATCCAGAGCCTGAACCTGACGCCGGTATCGATCAGCTACGAATACGACCCCTGCGACCAGGCCAAGGCCCGTGAGTTGTACATCCGCGCCACCACCGGTACTTACCAGAAGGCGCCGGGAGAGGACGATCACAGCATCGCCAAGGGCATTACCGGCTACAAGGGCCGCGTGCACATCAACTTTGCACCGCCAGTGACCCAGTACTACGAGGACACCAAGCAGCTGGCAGCGGAAATCGACCGGCAGATCCTCGGCGGTTATCGACTGTTCCCCGTGCATTACCTGGCCTATGCGATGTGGGCCGAGCAGGATGACACGCTGCAGGTGCCAAGCGCCGAGCAGGTGTTCCCAGCCGATGAACTGGCCAAGGCCAAGGAAGAATGGCAGCGCCGTCTGGATGCCTGCCCTGAAGAGCAGCGGCCTTACCTGGTGTTGCAATACGCGACGCCGGTGCGCAATCAGTATCAGGTCCGGCAGCAGGCACCGCTTGCTTGAGCATCAAGGGGGCGCTGTTGAACGCGAGCCTCGCGTTCGGCCTGAGCCCCCGATTGTGCTCAGGCCCAGGTGCTGACCCACGACAGCACCAGCGCAATGGCCAGGCAGGCGAAGCCCAGGCTGTAGCGCTGCCTGGGCACCCACCCAGCGAATCGCGCAAACGTCCTCGGCTGCGCCCCCAACCCTAGCCGTGCATCGGCCGCCTCACGCCTGGCGCTGTGCAACAGCAGGCCGCCCGGACACGTCAGCAGCAAGGCCAGCACATTGATGAGCTTGGTGGGATGGGCGGCAATCAGCCCCCAGAGCATGTGCATGGACATCGCGTTACCTCGGCGTAGACCTGAACAAAAGCCAGCATTCTACCCAAGCCACCTGGCACTGCCTGCACGGCGGCGACCGGGTGTCATTTAATTTCATCTGTCATCGGTTCGTCATCAGAACAGGCCACCCTGTCGTCCTTCCTCGAACCGGAGCTCGTTCATGCTGCATGCCGAAAACCAGGACCGCCTCTACCTCGTTGCCCAGAGTGATGAGCAACAGGCGCTCATCGATGGTTTGGCCATCAATGTCCAAGACCGCCAATGGCTGGTCTACTGCGCCTTGGGCGGGCATGCCCATGAGCACTGGCCCGAGGTGGACACCCAGACCGGGATCAGCCTGCTGGACCTGCGCATCGCGACGGCATGATACCGGCACGCGGCATGAAAAAACCGCTGGCCGTCACCGGGCAGCGGTTTGAGTGAAGCATTGAACGTTACTGCGCCAGCACCTGACCGATGCTTGGGTCCTTGAACAACCGGGTCAGTGCGTCGCTCAACACATCGCTGACCAACTGGGTGTTGGTGTCCTGGTTTGGCGCCATGCCAAAGCGCTGATCCAGCGAAGCGCCATAGCGACCGGTGTAGCGGCGGCCGTTGTTGGCGACGTCCGCACGGAAGGTAGCGCCAATGGTGGCTTCGGTCACGTACAGCTTGTCCTTGGGCGACTGGTACTTCAGCTCAGCCAGGGTAACGGTCAACTGGGGCGCGTTGCCTGCGGTGGTGGGCGTGAAGCCCAGCAGGCGCACGGCAGCCTCGGCCTGGGCCTGCAGCTTGGGCACCACCTGGTTGCCGCTGACACTGATGGTGCTGGTTTCCGGGTACATGCCACCGCGGGTGCCCAGGGACGGTGAAGGCCTGCCGTCTACCACTCGCACCACCACCGGCTGGCCCTGCCCCACCGGGGTGAGTTGCGCGGTGAGCTTGGGCTGCGGATTGAGTTGTTGCGGGCTGTGGGCACAACCGACCAGGCTGAGGCTGGCTACGGTGATCAAACCGAACAACAGTCGTTGCAACATGCGCGATTCTCCAGAAAATGCGGCGATGGCGCACAGTATACCCAGCGGCAAGGGCCTGGCTACAAGCGGCTTGCACCGCTTGCGCCCGGTAGGCCCGAGGTTGTCACGAACGCTTAACCGGCGACACTTAAGGTGGCAGCACGTTCACCTGCACAGGACATCTGCCATGGCCTCGCTTTTGCACCTGCTGTTGCCTGCTCCTCGCCATACCGCCTACGCCCTGCTCGACGCGAATGGCACGTGCCTGGCCTTCAAGCATTGCTCGCAAGCACCCGAGGGCGATGGCTGGGTGCAGGTGCAAGAGGTGCAGCTTGCCTGGCTGGGTCATGCACTGCCGGACGATGCCCGGGTTTGCAAGCCGACAAGTCGTCGTTGGCACCAACGCATCCTGGCTGCCTGAAAAACCCCGCAATAAAACCGCGAAATGGCGACATTTCTGGCTGCGACATCGCTATAATCTCCCCCCGATTATAAGGACGTCTCCTGATCGGGCCCCGCATCCGCCGTCTGACCACGGCAAATCTACCCGCCTCGCCCACAGAGAGCCTTCCACTCAGGTCTTGCATCGGCTGTCGTGCCTGCTTCCATGGCCGTCACACTGCAAAGAACCTGTGGGTTGCCATCGCGCAGTCCCCTTTTGAGGTTCACGTCTCCAAAAGAGCGTGAAAAAACGGTTTTCACTACTTCACAAGAGTGTGGCGAGCAAATGAACAATCTGGCATGTGCAAAAGCGGCAGGTGTGTCCCCTACAGCCCTGAACAGGCGGCAAATGGCCCCAACCTGGATGCGTGTCTGAGCGGCTTGCGTAGCGCATCCGACGGTCGTTGACCATAAGTCGAATTGCCGCACCTGGGGCAAACAGGGTTCAATAGGCGAACCCAAAGACTGGTTGGCGGTGTCCGCGGACGTTGCATGAACTGCGAAAAGTCGGACATGGCGATCCTGGAGAACCCGGTGATCCTGTGCTGTCAATTAGGTAGCTGTAGATTGTGGAGACGCGTTAAATGGCGCAGAACGAATCGGTTGATGTAGTACTGGTAGGCGCAGGCATCATGAGTGCCACCCTGGCCGTACTGCTCAAGGAACTCGACCCGACCCTGAAACTCGAAGTGGTCGAGGCGATGGATTCCGGGGCCGCAGAGAGTTCCAACCCCTGGAACAACGCAGGCACCGGCCACGCCGGCTTGTGCGAGCTGAACTACACGCCCCAGGCCGCTGATGGCAGCATCGACATCAAGAAGGCCGTGCACATCAATACCCAGTTCGAGGTGTCTCGCCAGTTCTGGGCCTACTTGAGCAAGAAAGGCAACTTCGGCCCGGCGCGGGCGTTCATCAACCCGGTACCGCACCTGAGCTACGTCGAGGGTGACAAGGGCATCGCCTTCCTGAAAAAGCGCTATGAACTGCTCAAGCAGCATCACGCCTTTGCCGAGATGGAGTACACCGACGACAAGGCCGTGATGAACGAGTGGATGCCGCTGATGATGCCGGGCCGCCCGGCTGACCAGCACATTGCCGCCACCCGGGTGCTCAAGGGGACCGACGTCAATTTCGGGGCCCTGACCAACAAACTGCTCAAGTTGCTGGGCGACGCGCCCGACGCGCAGGTCAAGTATTGCAAGAAGGTCGTGGGCCTGCGTCGCAACGGCGCCGGCTGGACGGTCAGCATCAAGGACGTCAACAGCGGCGGCAGCCGCGAAGTGGACGCCCGCTTCGTGTTTCTCGGCGCCGGCGGCGCTGCCCTGCCGCTGCTGCAGGCCTCCGGCATCCCCGAAAGCAAGGGCTTTGGCGGCTTCCCGGTCAGTGGCCAGTGGCTGCGTTGCGACAATCCGGAAATCGTCAGTCAGCATCAGGCCAAGGTCTACAGCCAGGCCGCCGTTGGCGCGCCGCCCATGTCCGTGCCGCACCTGGACACGCGCGTGGTCGACGGCAAGAAATCCCTGCTGTTCGGGCCGTATGCCGGCTTTACCACCAAGTTCCTCAAGCACGGTTCGCTGCTGGACCTGCCCCTGTCGGTACGCCTGGGCAACCTTGGCCCGATGCTGGCGGTGGCCCGAGACAACATGGACCTGACCAAGTACCTGGTCAGTGAGGTGATGCAGTCGATGGAGCAGCGCCTGGAATCCCTGCGCCGCTTCTACCCCGAGGCCAAGGCCGAAGACTGGCGCCTGGAAGTGGCTGGCCAGCGTGTGCAGATCATCAAGAAGGACCCGAAGAAAGGCGGCGTTCTACAGTTCGGTACCGAGTTGGTGTCTGCCCAGGACGGCAGCCTGGCGGCGCTACTGGGCGCATCGCCCGGTGCTTCGGTGACGGTCTCGATCATGCTGGAACTGATCGAGCGCTGCTTCCCGGAGCAGGCAAAAGGTGCCTGGGCAGCCAAGCTCAAGGAGATCTTCCCGGCGCGCGAGAAGACCCTGGCCACCGACGCTGCGCTTTACCAGAAGATCAGCGCCGACAACGATGCGGCACTGGATCTGGTGCAAAGCAGCCCGGCAGCCAAGCATTACGCCTAAGCCGCCCGGCCAACGAAAAACGCCCCTCGGGGCGTTTTTTCATGCCCGTGAGCGGGCGTTTTCGATGATTTCGATGTACTCCTCGCCATTGCGCTGATCGGCGATCTGCTCGGCGAACGTCTTGCCGTGCTCGTCCTTGCCATCGAGGTCCAAGCCTGCTTCGACGAAGAAGCCAACGAAACGCCGGAAGTCATCCACGCGCAAGCCGCGGTAAGCCTTTACCAGCTTGTGCAGCGAGGGCGAGGTGACCTCATCGGCGGGCTCGAACTGGAGAAACGCCTTGATGTAGTCGTCGCTGATTTCGTCACCGATTACCTGTTTCTTGTCTTTACGCATTGCCGACTCCAACTGGACCATCACGATGTTCAAAGGGCGGCAGTGTACCTTCCGCCGCGCGCGAGCCTCAACGCGTACGTACGGTGCCGGTGTGCAGGTCCGCCCAGATGTGCCCGTTGGCATAGGTGAGAAACTGCACATACAGGGTCTCGTTGCGCAGCAGGTCCATGATGACCCGGTAATCGCTGAGCGGGTAATTCAAGCTCAGCGTGCGTGTCTTCTCGTCGTACAGCGGCTTTTTCAGGCTCTTGGCCGCCTCGCCGTCGAAGGTCAGCAGCACCTGGGTGATGCTGGCCGCCTTGCTCAGAGGCTTGCCTTTGAGGCGCACCTGCAAGGAAGAAGTGATCGGAATGGGTTGCTGGTCCGATTGGCGCTGGGCGCCGACCACCACGGTGTAGTCGGTGACCTGAAGGAGCTGCTGGGCGGTGGGCGCTGCCTGGCGCAGGGACTGGTCGTCGGGCGGCAAGAATTGGCTGTGCATCGGCGCGGCAGCCAGGGGCAGGCTGACTGCCAGCAGGAACGGGATGAACGCACGCATGTGAGGCTCCTTGGCTTGAAGGAGCACTCTAGCATGCTACACGCGGGCGGCAGGCAGGCTGCGCTCAGAGCCCTTTGACGGCGAAGATGCCGTTGGCGTTGCGCCAGTAGCCCTTGTAGTCCATGCCATAACCGAAGATGTAACGATCGACGCACGGCAAGCCCACGTAGTTGGCCTTGAGGTCCGGGCTGGCCTTGCGGTCGTGGTCCTTGTCGATCAGCACGGCCGTGTGCACGGCGCGGGCGCCGGCATGCTTGCAGAAGTCGATGATAGCGCTGAGGGTGTGGCCCTCGTCGAGAATGTCATCGACGATCAGCACATCGCGGTCGATGAACGAGACTTCCGGCTTGGCCTTCCAGAACAGCTCGCCGCCACTGGTCTGGTTGCGGTAACGGGTGGCGTGCAGGTACGAGGCTTCCAGCGGGAATTGCAGGTGGGTCAACAGCTTGCCAGCAAAGATCAGGCCGCCGTTCATCACGCAGAACACCACGGGGTTCTTGTCGTGCAGTTCTTGGCAGATCTGCTCGCCGACCTTGGCGATGGCCGCTTCGACTTCGGCTTCGGTGTACAGGCAGTCTGCTTCACGCATGACTTGACGGATATGCTCGAGATCGGCGGACATGGCGCTCTCCAGGAGGTGCATTTTGGAAAAGCGGGCAAAGGTACGCATCCGCTCGTCACAGATCAAGCGTTTATGGACTAACGTGCAAAATGATCAGACGACAGCACAGGCTGAATAGATTAATCTAGCGCGGTTTTTTTGCCCGCCTTTCGGAGCCCCCCCCTATGCCCACTCGTGAGATCCGCCATCCGCTGATCCGCCACAAGCTCGGCCTGATGCGCCGTGCTGATATCAGCACCAAGAATTTTCGCGAACTCGCCCAGGAAGTCGGCGCCCTGTTGACGTATGAGGCCACCCAGGACCTGCCACTGGAAACCTACGAAATCGACGGCTGGTGCGGCAAGGTTGCCGTGGAAAAGATCGCCGGCAAGAAGATCACGGTCGTGCCAATCCTGCGCGCAGGCATCGGCATGCTCGACGGCGTGCTCAGCCTAGTGCCGGGTGCCAAGGTCAGCGCGGTGGGCGTGGCCCGCAACGAAGAGACGCTTGAGGCCCACACTTACCTGGAAAAGCTCGCGCCGGACATCAATCAGCGCCTGGCACTGATCATCGATCCGATGCTGGCCACCGGCGCCTCGATGGTCGCCACCATCGACCTGCTGAAAAAGGCCGGTTGCCGGGAAATCCGCGCCATGGTCCTGGTTGCTGCCCCAGAGGGCATTGACGTGGTACACAAGGCCCACCCGGATGTGCAGATCTACACGGCCTCCATCGACCAGCGCCTGAACGAACATGGCTACATCGTCCCAGGCCTGGGTGATGCCGGCGACAAGATCTTCGGCACCAAGCAAAAGGACGCCTGACCATGCAGGACGGCTACAACGACCCGCTCTGGCGTCAGGTCGTTTCAGGCGCGCAGATGCTCTTCGTGGCATTTGGCGCGCTGGTGCTGATGCCCTTGATTACCGGCCTGGACCCTAACGTCGCGCTGTTCACCGCAGGCCTTGGCACCTTGCTGTTTCAGCTGGTGACCGGGCGTCAGGTGCCGGTTTTCCTGGCATCGAGCTTTGCCTTCATCACCCCGATCATTCTCGCCAAGGGCCAGTTCGGTCTGGCAGAAACCATGGGTGGCGTCATGGCCGCCGGGTTCGTCTACACCTTCATGGGCCTGATGGTGAAGATCAAGGGCACAGGCTTCATCGACCGTATGCTGCCCCCGGTGGTGATCGGCCCGGTGATCATCTCCATCGGCCTGGCCATGGCACCGATCGCGGCCAACATGGCGATGGGCAAGGCTGGCGATGGTAGCGTGCTGCTGCCCTACAGCACCGCCATGCTGATTTCCATGCCGGCCCTGCTGACGACGCTGATCGTGGCCGTGTTCGGCAAAGGCATCTTCCGCCTGGTGCCGATCATCGCCGGCGTGCTGGTGGGTTTTGCCCTGTCGTTCGCTTTCGGGGTGGTCGACACGGCGAAGATTGCAGCGGCGCCCTGGCTGGAATTGCCCAACTTCACCGCCCCTGCCTTCAACTGGCAGGCCATCCTGTTCATCGTGCCCGTGGCCTTGGCGCCGGCCATCGAGCATATCGGCGGGGTCATCGCGGTGGGCAGCGTGACGGGACGGGACTACCTGAAGACACCGGGCCTGCACCGCACGCTGCTGGGTGACGGCATCGCCACGACGGCAGCCGGCCTGTTCGGCGGACCGCCCAACACTACCTACGCCGAGGTGACCGGCGCGGTGATGCTGACCAAGAACTACAACCCGAAGATCATGACCTGGGCTGCGGTGTTCGCCATCACCCTGGCCTTCATCGGCAAGTTCGGCGCCCTGCTGCAGAGCATTCCGGTGCCTGTGATGGGTGGCATCCTCTGTCTGCTGTTCGGCTCGATCGCAGCCGTCGGGCTCAATACCATGATCCGCCACAAGGTCGACCTCGCCGAAGCGCGGAACCTGGTGATCGTGTCGGTGACCCTGGTATTCGGTATCGGCGGCGTGCTGGTCGGCAGCGGTGACGGTCCCGACGACTGGGGCCTGAAGGGCATCGCGTTGTGCGCTATCGTGGCGATCGCGCTCAACCTCATCCTGCCAGGCAACGATGCCTGGAAGCACAAGCAGCAGGATGATCAGTTGCCTTGACGCCTGAGTCGCCTGGTCTGGCGCCGTCCTCGACGGGGCCAGACCAGGCGGGCCATCAAGCGTTTTCGCAGAGCTTGGCCAGCACCCTCACCCATTCCGGGTGTTCGTTCATGCAGGGCACCAGCACCAGCTCCTGACCACCGGCTTCGACGAATTGCTCGCTGCCGCGCATGCCGATTTCCTCGAGCGTCTCGATGCAGTCAGCCACGAAGGCCGGGCACATCACCAGCAACTTCTTCACCCCGGCCTGGGCGAGTTCGTCCAGCCGCGCTTCGGTATAGGGTTCGATCCACTTGTCCCGGCCCAGCCGCGACTGGAAGGAGACCGACCACTTGCCCGCTGGTATGCCCAGCTTCGTCGCGAACGCCCTGGCCGTAGCCAGGCACTGCCCGCGGTAACACACGGCACGCACTTGGGCGCTGGCACCTTCGCAGCACTCGGGCGCTCGCAGGTCATGCTTCGTACCGCTAGGGAAGAGTTTCTTCAAATGGCGTTCGGGCAAGCCATGGAAGCTGAGCAGCAGGTGGTCATAGTCCTGCTCCAAATAGGGCCGGGCACTGGCGACCAATGCGTCGATGTAGTCTGGATCATCGTAGAACGGTTGCAGCACGCGCATCTGCAGCGGCAGTTGCTGCTCGGTGATGGTCTGCCGGGCGAGCTCCACGACGGTCGTTACTGTGCTGTCGGCAAATTGTGGGTACAGGGGCGCCAGGGTGACCTTGCGTATACCCTGCGCCGCAAGCCGCTCCAGTACCTGGGGCAAGGCTGGCTCACCGTAGCGCATGGCGATTTCCACCGGCCCGTGAGGCCAGTGATCGACCATGGCCGCTTGCAGGCGACGGGTAAGCACCACCAGCGGCGAGCCCTCGTCCCACCAGATCGAGGCATAGGCGTGGGCGGACTGCTCGGGACGCTTGATCAGTATCAACGACACCAACAGGCGCCGGATGGGCCAGGGCAAGTCGACCACATAGGGGTCCATGAGAAACTGATTGAGGTAGCGGCGAACATCGGCTACCGACGTGGAGGCCGGTGAACCCAGGTTGACCAGCAGCAAAGCGTGATCGGTCATGCAGCATCCTATGTCAGAGGCGGCTGGACAAATTGCCCAGCGCCGATTGCAGATCGTTGAAGCGGAACGTGAACCCGGCTGCCAGCAACCGCGTGGGGTAGGCGCGCTGGCCACCGAGCAGCAGGTTCGACATCTCGCCCAGGCCAGCTTTCAGCAGCAACCCAGGCAGGGGTATCACGGCAGGTCGGTGCAGCGCCCTGCCCAGCTGCTTGGCAAATTCACGGTTACGCACAGGCTCAGGTGCACAGGCATTGTAAGGGCCGTTGGCGTCGGTGCGCTGCAAGAGAAAATCAATCAGGGCGATCTGGTCGTCTATGTGGATCCAGGGCATCCACTGCCGACCGTTGCCTATCGGCCCACCTAATCCCAACTTGAAGGGCAAGCGCAGGCGAGACAGGAAGCCGCCGTCGCTGGCCAGCACCAGCCCTGTACGCACCAGCACCACCCGAATGCCCTGCGCTTGTGCACGGCACGCCGTTTCCTCCCAGGCGATGCACAGTTGGCTGGCGAAGTCTTCGACCACCGGCGGGGCGTCTTCGGTCAACTCACGTTCGCCGCCGTCACCGTACCATCCCACGGCCGAACCTGAGATCAGCACGCCCGGACGCTGCTCACGCCTGCCCAGCCATGCCAGCAATTGCTCCGTAAGGGCGATGCGGCTTGACCACAGCAGGTTGCGCCGAGAGGCCGTCCAGGGTCGATCGGCAATCGGCGCACCGGCCAGATTCACCACGGCATCAATGGGGTCGGCCGCTTCCAGTTCATTGAGCTCGGCAATGCCTCTGACACCGTCGCCGCAAAGCGTCGCCACCGCCTCGGGACGTCGACTCCACACGGTGAGCCGATGCCCTTGAGCAAGCCAGTGACGGCACAAGTGCCGGCCTATCAATCCGGTGCCGCCTGTCAGCAGGATGTGCATGGCAGTGTCCTCATGGAATAAGGCAGTGGTCTATTTTTAACATCAAGGCACTTTCTAGCGCCCATGCTCTCCGATAAACATAGGCCAACCAATCGTTACTTGCGGAATATACTTATACATATTTTTATGATTGTACAGGTTTGCCTGACAGCGTAATCTGCGCATAGCAAGGTTTTAAGAGGCCATCATGACCATACCTATTGCCATCATCGGGGCTGGCATTGCCGGCCTGTCAGCCGCCCAGGCACTGCAGAGCGCCGGGCAGACCGTGCACCTTTTCGACAAGGGCCATGGCAGCGGCGGGCGCATGGCCAGCAAACGCAGCGAAGCCGGTGCACTGGACTTGGGGGCGCAGTATTTCACCGCCCGTGACCGCCGCTTCGTCGAAGAACTGCAGCACTGGGTAGCCGCCGGCTGGGCGGCGCAGTGGAAACCACAGCTGTACAACTACCGCGACGGGTCACTCACCCCCTCCCCCGATGAACAGACCCGCTGGGTGGGCGTGCCACGCATGAGCGCCATCACCCGCGGCCTGCTCAAGGACATGACCGTAAGCTTCGCCTGCCGTATTACCGAGGTCTTTCGCGGCAAGGACTACTGGCACCTGCAGGACACCGAGGGCTGCAGCCATGGTCCATTCCGCCGTGTGGTGGTTGCCGTACCGGCGCCACAGGCAACGCCCCTGCTGGCAGCCACGCCAAAGCTCGCAGCCGTGGCCGCCGGGGTGCAGATGGAGCCGACGTGGGCGGTGGCGCTGGGCTTTAAGGCCCCTCTGGATACGCCCATGCAAGGCTGCTTCGTCCAGGAAAGCCCCCTTGACTGGCTGGCACGCAACCGCAGCAAGCCGGGGCGCGACGAGACGCTGGACACGTGGGTACTGCACGCCACTTCCAACTGGAGCCGACAACACATCGACCTGTCCAAGGACGACGTCGTCGAGCACCTGCGCGGCGAGTTCGCCGAACTGGTCGGTTGCGCCGTGCCTGAGCCCGCGTTTGCCCTGGCCCACCGCTGGTTGTACGCCCGCCCCGGCAGCCATCACGAATTCGGCGCCCTGGCCGATGCCGACCAAGGGTTATATGCCTGCGGGGACTGGTGCCTGTCCGGACGGGTGGAAGGTGCCTGGTTGAGTGGACAAGAGGCCGCGCGCCGTTTACTTGAACACTTGGACTGATCGGCTATCTACACCTTAAGGGTTCGCACCGGACCCACTATGTGCTGGAATATTCCTGTACATGACTGATAAGTTGTACAGGTATACGGAGGCAGCTATGCACGACCCTGCAGTTCACCACAAGCCGCGCATCGCTATCAGTGCCTGCCTGACCGGGCATAACGTGCGTTACAACGGTGGGCACAAGTCCTCGGACCTGTGCCGCACCCAACTGGAAGAACATTTCGAATGGACGACGGTGTGCCCAGAAATGGCCATTGGCCTGGGTGTACCGCGCGATCCAATCCGGCTGGTGGGCGACCCTGAACATCCTGAAGTCGTGGGCACGCGCAACCCTGACCTGGACTATACGGGTCCGCTGCGTGATTACGGTAAACAGATGGCCGCCGAACTTGATGATGTTTGCGGCTACATCTTCATGCAGAAGTCGCCCTCGTGCGGTCTTGAGCGTGTCAAGGTCTACCAGGACAATGGTCACCCGGCCATCAACCGCGGTCGCGGCGCCTATGCGCAAGCTTTTTGCGAGCTAAGGCCAGACCTGCCGGTCGAAGAGGAAGGCCGCCTGCACGACCCTGTTCTGCGCGAAAACTTCATCAGCCGCGTGTACGCGTACGCCGATTGGCAACATCTGCTTGAGCAAGGCTTGAGTCGCCATGCGCTGCTGGCTTTCCACTCCCGCTACAAGTACCTGCTGATGGCGAACAACCCGCAGGCTTATCGCACCTTGGGGCGCATGCTCGGCAGCATGAGCAAGGACGACGATACGGCCGTTGTCGCCCCCTGCTATTTCTCGGAGCTGATGCAGGCTTTGCGCCGCTGTGCCAGCCGTGGCACACACGGCAATGTGTTGCAGCATCTGAGCGGCTACTTCAAAAACGCCCTGACCCCTGCCGACAAAGCCGAGCTGCAGACGTTGATCGGACAGTACCAGCAAGGGGTCGTGCCTTTGATCGTACCGCTGACCCTACTCAAGCATCATCTGCGCAACCACCCTGACCCCTACCTGCTGCAACAAGCCTACTTGCAGCCTCATCCTGAACGCCTGGGACTACGTAATGCGGTCTGAGATTCTTCTACCAATTGGTGAGCTGGCCCGGCGCACGGGCGTCAACCCGGTCACCCTGCGCGCATGGGAGCGGCGCTACGGGCTGCTCAAGCCACAGCGCACACCCAAGGGGCATCGACTGTACCCGGTCGAACAGGTCGAGAGAGTGGAAGCGATCCTGGCCTGGTTGCAGCGTGGTGCATCGGTCAGCCAGGTGGGGGATTTGCTGGACAAGCCACTCAGCACCCCACCCACCGGGGATTGGCAAACCCGTCAGTTCCAGATGCTCGAAGCCATCGCCAACTTGTCGCAACGGGCGCTGGATCAACAGTTGAACCAGGCCATGGCGCTCTACCCTGCCGTCACGTTATGCGAGCAGTTGCTGCTGCCTTTGCTGGACCTGCTGGAACTGCGCTGGCGCAATTACTTCAACGCCCGGCTTGAGCAGGTGTTCTTCCATACGTGGTTGCGCAGCAAACTGGGCGCGCGGGTGTATCACGACAATCAGCTGCTACAGGGCCCACCGGTTCTGCTTGCCGAAGACAGTGACCGAGGCTTCGACCCTGGCCTGTGGCTCTGCGCATGGCTGTTCACCAGCAATGGCTTTGCGGTGGAAATCCTCGAGCAAGCCGTGGCCGGTGCGCAGTTGCAGAGTGCAGCTGCGGCCTTGAAGCCGCGCGCGGTGCTCCTGAACCTCGGCCCGCGCATCGACACCCGCGCGTTGCAGCGCACGCTCCAGAACCTGCAGCTGCCCACCCTTGCCGGGGGAGCCTTGCTGGCGCTGCATCAGGCCCAACTGGGCTCGCTCGACCTGCCTCACCTGCACACCTTCGATACCCCTCAAGCGGCCTTGCAGTTACTGCAAGGCCTGTGACTGCCAGCCTGGAGAGATTCCGATTTCATGCATTTGACCTGGCTTCGCAGTGACCTACGCGTTACCGACAACACCGCCCTGAGCGCCGCCAGTGAACGTGGCCCAACCCTGGCCCTGTGGCTTATCAGTCCTGGTCAATGGCAGGCCCATGACGATGCGGCCTGCAAAGTGGATTTCTGGCTACGCAACCTGCGCGAGGTGCGCCAGTCGCTTGATGCGCTCAACATCCCATTGCTCATACGCACGATAGACACCTGGGATGATGCGCCTCAGGCTGTGCTCGACGTCTGCCGGAAGCATCATGTCCAGAGCGTTCACTGGAACGAGGAATACGGCATCAACGAGGCCCGCCGCGACACGGCCACGCGCCAGTTGCTCGAAGCCTCCGAGGTTCAGGTTCACAGCCACCTCGACCAGCTCCTGTTCCGGCCCGGAACGGTGCTGACCCGCAGTGGCGGCTACTTCCAGGTGTTCGGCCAATTCAAGAAAAACTGCCTGGAACACTTGCACCGCAGCCTGCCCTCAATGGCCTCACCGGTTAAACGTCAAGCCCCGACATCAATCAAGAGCGACCCGATTGCGCACCATGTCGATCCCTTCGAAAAGCCCGCAGACGCGCTGCGCAAGCATTGGCCTGCTGGCGAGCAGGAGGCTCAGGCAAGGCTTGCCCGATTCACCGACGAGGTCATCGACGATTACGAGACGTTGCGTGATCTTCCTGCTCGCGAGGGCACCAGTCAGCTGTCAGCCTACCTTGCAGCGGGGGTCATCTCACCCCGCCAATGCCTGCATGCCGCGCTGGCCCACAACCGAGGCGAGTTCGACAGCGGCAGCAGCGGCGTCCAGACCTGGATCAACGAGCTGCTCTGGCGCGAATTCTACAAGCACATCTTGACGGGCTATCCCCAGGTGTCTCGGCATCGTGCCTTCCGTGCGCACACCGAGGCGTTGCCGTGGCGTAAGGCACCCAAGGAATTCGAAGCCTGGCAGCAGGGCCGAACCGGCTTCCCGATCATCGATGCGGCCATGCGCCAGATGCTGGCCACCGGCTGGATGCACAACCGGCTACGCATGCTGACCGCCATGTTCCTGAGCAAGAACCTGTTGATCGACTGGCGGCTGGGGGAACGTCACTTCATGCGCCATCTGATCGACGGCGATCTGGCGGCCAATAACGGCGGCTGGCAGTGGAGCGCATCCACCGGCACCGACTCGGTCCCCTACTTCAGGATCTTCAACCCCGTGTCGCAGTCCCAACGTTTTGACCCCAAGGGCCGCTTCATTCGTCAGTGGGTACCTGAATTGCAGGGCATTGACGACAAAAATATCCACGACCCCGGAAAATGCCACGGCTTGATTGATGCTAACCTCTATCCCACTCCTATCGTCGATCTTCACAGTAGTCGACAGCGGGCGCTCCAGGCTTTCAAGGAGTTGCCCCGCTAGTCGTGTATAGAGGGCAATGCCGTGGGTGGCTCACGCAGTTTTTGGGTTACGGGCGCAACGGATGGGCTGGGCCTGGCACTGGTCCGCAATCTTTTAGCTAATGGGCAGCGGGTCGCCGCCAGTGCAGGTGCAAGCGAGGAACTCGATCGCTTGTGCTTGCACCATGGCGATCGCTTGCTGCGGCTTCCAGGCCAGTTACATCAGCAGCCCGATGCTGACGAGGCAGGCCGCATGATCGGCGACGCCTGGGGCTCATTGGATGGCTTGATCCTGAATGCCGCCACCTGTGATTACTTGCTCCCTGGTACCTCGGACAGCGAGTTGTTCGAGCATCTGATCACCACCAACCTTCAGGCGGCACAGCACTGCCTCGAGTACGCCACGCCCTTGCTGGACAAGGGCGATACGCCCCAGATAATGGCGGTTTTCAGCCGCTACTCCGCCACGCAGCTCTACGCGCCGACGCAGTTTCCTGCCGGCTGGAACAACGCCGTGCAGTGGGTAAGGGAGCAGCGTTCATCGTTGCTCGCCAACGGCATAGCGCTGACAGTGGTAGCGCCACAATCCCTGAAAAACCCTGTGACGGCTGCCAGCGCGGTGCCGGAAGACTGGACCGCCGACACAGCGGCGCTGGAGCTTCTGGCGCGCTTGCCTGCACGTGAGCCTGAGCTGGTGCTCGAGACGCTGAACCCGTCGAATCTCTGGCCGCTGCCGCAGCACTAGCTGCGAGGCTCAACACACCGTGCAGTCATGCAGTGCAGCGTGCTCAGGACGTGAAACGTTCCACGTCTTGAGAGGTATGCCACAGCACCGGAAGGATATCCATCAACGCGCGTGGATCGCCGCTGGTCCAGAACCGCGTTGGCCGAGCCGGGCCGGGTGCCAGCAGATCAGCACCCGCGAGCAGGCGTTCGAGTTGGCGCGCCACGGCTGCGCCCGTATCGATGACGGCCACGTGGGACGGCACCGTTTCAGCCAGCAAGGGTTTCAGGAACGGATAATGCGTGCAGCCCAGTATCAAGGTATCGCAGCCCGCCGCCAGAAGCGGTTCAACGTACCTGCCCAGCAACGTGCGTAACACCGGGCTGTTCAGGTCTCCCGTTTCGATCAGTTCGACAAGCCCGGGGCAAGGCTGGGTGATCACCTGCACGTTGCTGGCAAAGCGATCGAGCAAGGCGGCGAACTTGGCACTTTGCAAGGTTCCGGTCGTGGCCAGCACGCCGACTATCCCTGAACGGGTGGCCGCTGCGGCAGGCTTGACCGCCGGCTCCATGCCCACGATCAGCCAGTGAGGATAGTGCGCGCGCAGATCAGCCACCGCAGCCACGGTAGCCGTGTTGCAGGCCAGTACCATGGCCTTGGCGCCTTGTTGATGCAAGAAGGCGGCGATGTGGCGGCAGCGTTCACGAATGTAGTCCGGGGACTTTTCCCCGTACGGCACATGGCCACAATCCGCGAGGTAGTGGAGCGTTTCGTTGGGCAAGCGTTGACGAATCTCGGCAAGCACCGACAGCCCCCCCACCCCGGAGTCCATCACCCCGACCGGCCCCTCGCGCTCAGCCATCGCGCTTGCCACACACCGCGCAGCCAGGGTCGCGTTTGACCCGCAACTCACGGATGCGCGTGCCCAAGGCGTCGATCAGCAACAGTCGCCCTACCAAGGGTTCGCCAAAGCCGGCCAGCAGCTTCATGGCCTCCAGCGCCTGCAAGCTGCCCACCAGACCCACCAAGGGGCCGATCACGCCAGCCTCGCTGCAGGTCAGCTCGGCCTCGCTGCCATGGCCATACAGGCAGTGATAGCAGGGGCTGTAGTCCCGGCGCGGGTCGAACACCGACAGCTGGCCTTCCAGGCGTATTGCGGCGCCACTGACCAAGGGCTTCGCGGCCGCCACGCAGGCCGCGTTGACCGCCTCACGTGTACCGAAGTTATCCGAGCAGTCCAGGACCAGGTCCACTGCCGATACGGCAGCGGCCAGTGAGTCTTCATCCAGCGCCTGGCGGTGGGCGACCAGGTCGATTTCCGGGTTGATCGCCTGCAAACGTTGCAGGGCCGAGTCGACCTTGCTCATGCCCACGCTGGCACTGTCATGGATGACCTGGCGCTGCAGGTTCGTCAGGTCGACCGTATCGAAATCCGCCAGGTGCAGCTCGCCAACGCCGGCAGCTGCCAGATACAGCGCCACAGGCGAGCCCAGGCCACCGAGTCCGACGATCAGGGCCTTGCTCTGCTTGAGGCGCAGCTGGCCGTCGATGTCGATCTGGGACAGCAATACCTGCCGACTGTAGCGCAGCAGCTCCTGGTCGCTCAGCATGGCAAGCGCCCCACGGTGATGCGCTGGTGACCGCCCAGGTCGATGCGGCTGCCCACCTCGACAAAGCCGTTTTCCCGCAACAGCACCTGGACGGCATCAGCCTGGTCGTAACCATGCTCGAGCAGAAGCCAACCGCCAGGGGCGAGGTGGCTCGGCGCCTGGGCGGCGATGACCCGCAGGTCGTCAAGACCGTCGACCCCGGCTACCAGCGCGCTGCTGGGCTCGAAGCGCACGTCACCGTCGACCAGATGCGGGTCTGAAGCCGCGATGTAGGGTGGGTTACTGACGATCAGGTCGAAGCGCTCGTCGGCAAGCCCCTCAAGCCAGTGGCTGACCTGGATGCGGACGTTGGCCAGGCCAAGCCGCTGGCGATTGCGCTCGGCCAACGCGGCGGCCTCGGGCACGCGATCCACCGCCGTTACCTGCCACGCCGGTCGCTCGCTGGCCAGCGCCAGGGCAATTGCACCGGTGCCGGTCCCCAGGTCGAGCACCCTGGCCGGCAGCGCAGGCTGCAACTCCAGTGCCGTCTCGACCAGCAGTTCGGTGTCCGGGCGCGGGATGAGCGTATGCGGGGCCACTTCCAGATCGATCTTCCAGAAGCCCTGCTGGCCCAGGATATAGGCCACAGGCTCCCCTTCCCTGCGCCGCTGCAGGTAGCCGGCGTAGGTCTGGGCAGCTTCGCTGCTGACGATGCGCTCTGGCCATGTGTGCAAATAACTGCGCGACTTGCCAAGCGCCGCCGCCAGCAGCAGCTCGGCATCCAGGCGCTCGGTAGGCGAGTCGGGTAACTGCGCGTTGCGCAGCAGGCTGGCGATGATGGTCATCAGTCCCCCAGTGCAGCCAGTTGGTCGGCCTGGTATTCGGCCAGCAGGGGCTCGATCACCGCATCGACCCCACCGGCCAGCACGTCGTCCAGCGAGTACAAGGTCAGGTTGATGCGATGGTCCGTGACCCGACCCTGTGGATAATTGTAGGTGCGGATGCGTTCGGAGCGATCCCCGGAGCCCACCAGCAGTTTGCGCTCACTGGCGATGGCGTTCTGAGCGGCGCTGGTCTGCATGTCGTTCAACTTCGCCGATAACCAGGACAAGGCGCGCGCACGGTTCTTGTGCTGGGAACGCTCTTCCTGGCATTCGACGACAATGCCTGTGGGCAAGTGCGTGATGCGGATGGCCGAGTCGGTCTTGTTCACGTGCTGACCGCCCGCGCCGGACGCGCGGTAGGTGTCCACGCGCAAGTCGGCTGGGTTGATCTCGATGGCCGCTTGTTCATCCGGCTCCGGCAAAACCGCCACGGTGCAGGCCGAGGTGTGGATGCGGCCCTGGGATTCGGTTTCAGGGACGCGCTGTACACGGTGCGCGCCGGACTCGAACTTGAGCTTGCCGTACACGTTCTCGCCCTCGACGCGGGCGATGATTTCCTTGTACCCGCCGTGCTCGCCTTCGTTCTCGGAAAGGATCTCCAGCCGCCAGCCGCGCTTTTCCGCGTAGCGCGAATACATGCGAAACAGATCGCCCGAAAAGATCGCCGCTTCGTCGCCACCCGTTCCAGCGCGAATCTCGAGAAACACGTTGCGCCCGTCGTTGGGGTCCTTGGGCAGCAACATGCGCTGCAGTTGCGACTCCAACGCCACCAACTGGTCCTTGGCCTCACGCACTTCCTCCACGGCCATTTCACGCATGTCCGGGTCGCTGTCCTTGAGCAGCGCCTGGGCGCTTTCAAGATCATCCTGGACCTTGCGCCATTGCTGATAGGCCGTGTGCACCGGCTCGACTTCGGCATATTCGCGGGAATAGGCGCGAAAACATGTCTGGTCGGAAATGACCTCGGCATCACCGAGCAAGGCGGTGAGTTCTTCGAAGCGGTCCTGGAGAATGTCCAGTTTATTGAGCAGCGACGCTTTCATTGCAGGGATTTGTCCGTGGAGCCCTCGTCGAGGGCAAAGAGTTCCTGGGCCATGGCCAGCGCATCGAGGCGGCCCTCGGCCGAGAGCTTTTTCAGCTGCACGCTGGGCGCATGCAGGAGCTTGTTGGTCAGGCCGCGCGCCAATTGGGCCAATACGTCTTCAGGGTTGCCACCATTGGCCAGCAAGCGCTGGGCCTTTTGCAGTTCTTCATCGCGCAGTCGCTCGCTTTGCTGGCGGTAGGCCCGGAGCACATCGACAGCGGCCAGCTCTCGCAGGCGCACCATGAAATCCTCGGCCCCCACCGCCACCAGTTCTTCGGCGGCCTGGGCAGCGCCCTGGCGGCTCTTGAGGTTTTCGGCAACCACGTCATGCAGGTCGTCGACGGTATACAGGTACACATCGTCGAGCTCGCCCACTTCGGTCTCGATGTCGCGCGGGACGGCGATATCGACCATGAAGATGGGTTTGTGTCGGCGCTGCTTGAGGGCGCTTTCGACGGCGCCCTTGCCCAGAATCGGCAACTGGCTGGCGGTGGAGCTGATGACGATATCGCTGTTGGCGAGTTCCTGGGGGATATCGGCGAGCAGCACGGCATGTGCGCCGAACTGTTCGGCCAGGGTGCTGGCGCGCTCGAGCGTACGGTTGGCCACCACGATGCGGCGTACGCCCTGCTCGTGCAGGTGGCGAGCGACCAGGGTGATGGTCTCGCCGGCGCCGATCAGCAGTGCCTGGCTGCGGGCGAGGTCGCTGAAGATCTGTTTGGCCAGACTGACGGCCGCGAAAGCGACCGACACGGGGTTTTCGCCGATGGCGGTGTCGGTACGGACCTGTTTGGCGGCGCTGAACGTGGCCTGGAACAGGCGCCCGAGCAGCGGCCCGACGGTGCCGGCCTCGCGGGCAACGGCATAGGCGGATTTCATCTGGCCGAGGATCTGCGGTTCGCCGAGCACCAGTGAGTCGAGGCCGGAGGCGACGCGCATCATGTGCCGGACGGCGTCGTGTTCTTCATGCACGTAGGCGCTGGCACGCAGTTCGTCGAGGCTGAGGCGGTGATAGTCGGCCAGCCACTGGAGCACGGCATCGGCCGACAGTTGGTCCTGCTCGATGTAGAGCTCGCTGCGGTTGCAGGTGGACAGGATCGCTGCCTCGCGACTGGTGGTGAGGCGGCAGAGCTGCTGCAGGGCGTCCACCAGCTGCTCCGGGGTAAACGCCACGCGCTCGCGTACGTCTACCGAGGCAGTCTTATGGTTGATACCAAGTGCAAGAAAGGCCATGCAAGATCGCTGGTTGTGACAGGAAGCCGATAATTGTCCTCTTTCGCAGGTTGCAGGACAACCACCGTTCGCTATCGAGGCGATAGTGTGGCGGGGTCGAGGTGATCTTGCCGATACGCTGTGGACTTCCGGCGCTGGCCTCCAAGGTTGTAGTTATTCAGCTATTACCCGCCCCTTGATGGGGTGCTCAAGGCGACAGTACGCGCGCCTGACTTGCACCGAGCTACAACTTCTTCACGTTCAAGGTCGCTATCGGGCCTTGCGCTGCGTACGTGCTTCCAACACAACCTCTCATGACTCTTGAGTTCAATACTGACTCCCCCTTACTCCATAGCGTTTAATCTTGCTTTTGATCTTGCTTTTGATCTTGATCTTGGTCTTGCTTTTTATCTTCGCGACTTCAGAAGGCCGAACGCAGCGCTTGCGGAGGGAGTTGCCACGCATGGAGGCCTGTCAAGCGCTG
>NZ_DIIQ01000017.1:0-30167 GCF_002420785.1 Pseudomonas sp. UBA5666
ATTTTCCATCAGCGCCAACAGTGCTGGTCGACCACGGGGCTCGTGCCGCGAATAAATTAGGGCTGAGCACACAGGTTCCAGTTCGCTATGTCTTTCTAACCGACGGACGCTCTAGGGAGCTTCAGGTAGGCAAGACCACCGTGTCGATTCGGTATGCGCCTCGATGGTTGATGGCTCTAGGCGCTACTGGAGCGGGGGAAGCCATTCGAGCATTGGATTGGATTGGCGAGGCAAGCGTGGGGTATGCCGTTTTCAAACTTCATAAACTACTACCCGAGAGCGAATGGGGTGATCTGGTGTCAGCTCACCGCTCGTTACCTATCTGGATGGCGAATGCAATCTGCGCTCAGTCGAGTTGCACCCACCCTGTCAAGTTGGGCTAGCGGTTTAGCTGTAGCCTACTTACCGCCAGATCGGCATCATCTGGAATGGGGCAATTCGATGTGAAAGCCCGTGAGGCCGGCGGCTGAGGTGCACCAGATGCGGCCTTTGTGAGCCTCAATGATGGATCGGGTGATGGCAAGTCCGAGCCCGGCGTTGCTCGGGCTTCCCTCCCGCCGAGCGGGGTCGACCCGGTAAAAGCGGTCGAAGAGCTTCTCTAAATGCTCTGAGCTAATTGTGTCCCCTGGGTTCTCGATGCTGAAGGTTGTGGAGTCCGCTGTCTCGCGGATCAAAACCGAAATTGTATGTCCCACCGGCGTGTAGCGCAGTGCATTGGACAGCAAGTTGGAAAGTGCACGATCAAGCATCAGCCGATCTCCCAGCACTTGGCCTGTGCCTGTGAGCGATAGTTCAATGCCATGTTCTTCGGCCAGAAGGTGGTAGTAGTCAAACAGCTTGAAGACTACGTCAGCCAGTTCGATCCTGGCCTGCTCGGGGATGATCAGGCCATTATCAGCCTTGGCCAAGAAAAGCATGTCATCAATCATCCGAGACATGCGCTTCAAGTCCTCCAGGTTGGAGTAGAGATTCTCTTCATAGGCATTGATATCGCGTTTCTTGCTCAGCACGACCTCGGTGTGGGTCATCAGGTTGCTAACGGGCGTGCGTAGCTCGTGGGCAATGTCGGCCGAAAAATTGGAGAGCCTAACGAAGGCATCCTCTAGCCGAGCCAACATCGCATTGAAGGATAGAACCAGTTGCTGAAGTTCCCGCGGCACTGGTTCGAGAGGGATTCGTTCCTGTAACGAGCGAGCGGACATCCCGGAGGCCACATGAGTGACTTGCCGCAGAGGCCTAAGGCCGCTGCGAGCAACCACCCAGCCGAGCGCGGCACTGAACAGGGCACTGATGACCAATCCAATCCAGAACCATCGTTGCAGCGTGTCGAAAAAGTGTGTGTGATTGGTGACGTCAAGAATCAGCAAAGCTGTGAGCGGCTCAGCCTGATCGGCTACCGAGATTTGCGCCGTCATGCCGCGGTACATGTGTTGGCCGTTCTGCCACTCCCACATGCTCTGCTCATTTTCACGTCTGAAACGCTCTGGTACTTCGACTGCTCTGGGGTCGGAGAACAGTACAGAACCGTCACTGGCCAGGATAGTGGCCGCCAGATCCTGATGGACTCCCAGCAAGGCTCGCAACTGCGGTAATTCTTCCGAAAGGCTCGCTTCACCGCGAGCATTGTTGAGGATATGTTTGGCGGATTCGAGTTTCTCCACCAGGGCCTGCCGATCCAGCATCTTGAAGTGGTGCTGGCTGAGCATATTGAAACTCAGCCCTGCTACCGTCAGGACTGCAATTACCGCGGACATGAACATCAGGCTCATGCGTGCTGTCAGCGAAAGGTGCTTCATATTCACTCCGGCGCATCCATCATGTATCCCATGCCGCGGGCGGTATGAATCAGCTTGAGATCGAAATCGTCATCGATTTTTGCGCGTAGCCGGCGTACCGCAACCTCAATGACATTGGTGTCGCTGTCGAAATTCATGTCCCAAACCTGAGAGGCAATCAGCGACTTCGGGAGCACCTCGCCGCGCCGGCGCAGTAGCAGTTCCAGCAGTGAAAACTCCTTCGCGGTCAGGTCAATTCTTTTCCCGCCACGGATCGCACGCCGCTTCATCAGATCGACTTCCAGATCGGCAATTTTCATGGTGGTCTGCGTCGGCGAACCATTACCTCTGCGCAACAGCGTTCTGACCCTGGCCAGAAGCTCTGAGAAAGCAAATGGCTTGATTAGGTAGTCGTCCGCACCTAGCTCCAACCCTTTAACGCGGTCCTCCACACCATCGCGTGCCGTCAAGAACAGTACGGGGACGTCTTTTCCTGCTGCGCGCAACATGCGCAGCACTTCCCAACCGTCCAGCCCAGGCATCATTACATCCAGAATTAGCAGGTCATAGGCTTCGCTAAGTGCATGCTGAAGGGCATCTGTACCGGTCATAACCCGGTCGACATTGAACCCAGCCTCGGTGAGACCTTGCTGGAGGTACGTACCGGTTTTGGGTTCGTCTTCAGCTACCAGTAGTTTCATGTGTGCAGACTCCAAAAGTCGGGTGGCCTGAGTTTGCAGGCAAACCGCGGCCCCAACCAGAAGATTACGAAAATGTAATTCTGACTTCAGCTCACTGACAGGGTGGCTTGTCTAGGGTGCAAGCATGAGCACTAGGTTGTGCTCTCGGCCCTCGACAGACCAAAAGCAGAGGTGCCGGCCATAGTTAGCACTGATGGAGACTGCCCCATGAAATCGCTGAAACCTTTACTTCTGGTTGGTTCGCTGCTGCTTTCTTCTATGGTCTGGGCCGAAGGGGGGGGGTGATCGTACCTTTGAGCGCATGCAGCAGATGCGCGACAAAGCGGAAGCCGTGCTGATCCAGGCAGAGAAGGCCCCAGTCGGCGAGCGGCATGTGCATATGAAGGAGCACATGAACATGCTCGAAGACCTCATGAGTCAGCTGCACAATGAACATCCTGCTCCAGGCATGTCTGCCGAAGATCATTTGGCCTGGATGGAAAAACACGACAAGTTAGTAGACGACGTGCTGGGTCAAATGATTCGCGAGCACAAGCTGATGATGGCCGACAAAGAGTGCCATAAGTAAGAGTTTCCCCCATCTTCCAGGCCTTCCGTGATTGCTCCTTTGGCCTAGCGGCGCCTCAATGGCGCCGTGCTTTTTTCCAGCTGACGCAATTGTAGTTTTGGGGTCAGCGGCCTGGCAGGAAGCGGGGAATAGCATGAGATTTCCAGCCTACCTAGCGAGGTCTCACCATGAAACGCATCCCTCTTAAGCTGCTGATCAGCACACTGTTCATCAGCACCACTTTTCCGGCATTTGCCGAGACCAGCGACAGTAGCAATGGCATTGGGCAGCAGGCCCAGGCGACGCCAGCGACTCGTACCATCTTGGTAAAGATGGACGACATCAACTACAGCCAGAAAACGATCGATGTGAAGCCAGGTGAAACCGTGCGCTTCGTTCTGAAGAACGAGGGCGCGTTGATGCACGAGTTCAACATCGGGCAGGCAGCGTCCCAGCTGGAGCACCAGCGCAAGATGGCGTCCTTGTTCAAGGACGGCACACTGACCCCGACCGGCATGGCCGAGCGCATTGTCTGGCATGAGCGTTATGGCACGGGAGACTCCAACCCTCCAGGCTATCCGGAAGTCATCAAAGCCAAGCATGACGACCCGAACGCGGTTCTCGTCGAGCCCGGCACAACCAAAGAGTTCGTGTGGACCTTCCCTAAGGCGGGCAGTTTGAGCTTCGCCTGTACATTGCCTGGGCATTACCAGGCGGGGATGGTCGGTGAGTTTGCTCTGCGTTAGTCCGGCATCGGTGCTACCCGTTGGCAGCGGGCTGGGTAGCACCGATCTGACGAACCTTACTGCGATGTAGTTTTCACGTCAGCGTACCGCCAGCTGCACCTCATTAGCATCGGGACTCATCCCTCCTCAACACCTCAGAGGCACACCATGAAACTCAGACCCGCTTTCATAATCACCACCCTTGGCTTGCTGCTCAGTGCTGCCAATGCGCTGGCCAGCCCGGGCCACAAGAAAGACAGTATTGGGCAACCGGGAGACGGTCAGGCAGTAGATCGCACCATCGAAGTCCGGATGGGGGACATCTTCTTCGAACCCAAAGCAATGGAGATCAAAGCAGGCGAGACAGTTCGCTTCGTCCTGAAAAATGACGGTGCACTGCTACACGAATTCAATCTTGGCAAAGCGGCATCTCATGCCGCGCACCAGAAAGAGATGGCCGCGATGTTTCAGAACGGCACGCTGTCCCCTACAGGTGCACATGACATGAGCAATATGGGCCATGCCATGGGCGGCATGAAGATGGTCGGTATGGAACACGATGACCCCAACAGTGTTCTTGTCGAACCTGGAGCACGCGAAGAGTTGATCTGGACCTTCTCCGCCGCCACCGAACTGGAGTTCGCCTGCAATATTCCAGGACATTATCAGTCGGGAATGGTCGGTAAGGTGACCGTACGCTGACGTTTATTGATACTCGCCAACTCCGTCCAGTCTGAGACACCTATACTGATCCGGCCGCCATTGAAACGAGGCTATTGTCGTGGACCATACCCATCACACCAGTACCACTGAGCCGCCTTTTTGGAAGAGCAAGATTGGCATTGCGCTGATCATGCTGGCCGTAATCGGCATCTTCTATGTAGCGCGTGAGCATTACGGTCATCTTTCGCAGGCCCTGCCGTACCTCATCCTGCTGCTATGCCCGCTGATGCATCTGTTTGGCCACAATCACGGCGGGCACTCCCACTCCAGCAGCACCGCTGTTTCCAAGGACGAAGAAAGGACATAGATCGCATGCAAAAGACCTCCTGCCATCATGACCAGGATCATTCACATAACTCGCACGCCCACTCCGAGAGCCAGCGCGACCCGGTGTGTGGCATGGAGGTGAAATCTGATAGCCCATACCGCGAGAGCGTTGAAGGGAAGACCTATCGCTTCTGCAGTGCCAAATGCCTGCAGAAGTTTCAAATTGATCCCCACTCGTACATGGGCCACTCGTCTCATGAAGCACATCAGCATACGAGTCACCCTACGATATCGGCACCAGAAGGAGCCGCATATACCTGTCCGATGCATCCAGAGATTCGCCAACCGACCCCTGGCAACTGCCCGATCTGTGGCATGACGCTGGAGCCTGTCATCCCGGAGCTGGAAGAGGAGGAAAACCCGGAGCTGAAGGACTTCTCTCGGCGATTCTGGTGGACCCTACCGCTGACCGTCATCGTGACCGTGCTGGCGATGGCTGGCCATTCCTTGCAACTGTTTCATGGCACGACCCAGAACTGGGTCGAGCTGGCTCTGGCGACGCCCGTGACGCTATGGGGTGGCTGGGTGTTCTTCGCCCGCGGCATTGACTCCATCCGGCACCGCAGCCCCAACATGTGGACGCTGATCGGATTGGGAACTGCAGCTGCCTACCTCTACAGCGTGGCCGCTACCTTGGTTCCGCAGTGGTTTCCGGCGGCCTTTGTCCAGGACGGACGTATCGGCGTCTATTTTGAAGCAGCCGCGGTGATTATCTCACTCACGCTGTTGGGCCAAATGCTCGAACTAAAGGCCCGCTCGCAGACGTCCGCAGCTATCAAATCGCTGCTGGGACTGGCACCAAAGACAGCGCGGCGCATCATGCCCGATGGAGTAGAAGAGGACATTCCTCTAACCCATGTCCATCAGGGCGATCATCTGCGTGTCCGGCCAGGCGAGAAGGTTCCTGTAGATGGCACTGTGCTGGAGGGTGAGAGCGCAGTCGACGAATCGATGCTTACTGGAGAACCGTTACCCGTGACCAAACGGGCAGGGGATGCCCTTATCGGTGCCACCCTAAACACCCACGGCAGCCTAGTTATGGAGGCGCAGAAAGTCGGTGCCGAAACCATGCTGTCGCAGATCGTGCTGATGGTGGCCAAGGCCCAGCGCTCTAAGGCACCCATGCAGCGTATGGCCGATGCCGTTGCGGGGTATTTCGTGGTCGGGGTGATCCTGATCGCGATTCTGACCTTCTTCGGCTGGGGGCTGTTCGGGCCGGAATCTGGCTGGGTATTTGGCCTGATCAATGCGGTGGCGGTGCTGATCATTGCGTGTCCCTGCGCCCTGGGTCTGGCAACCCCGATGTCCGTCATGGTTGCGACTGGCAAGGCCGCTAGCAGCGGTGTGTTGTTCCGCGATGCCAGCGCCATCGAAAATCTATGCAAGATCGACACGCTCATCGTCGACAAGACCGGAACCCTGACTGAGGGGTGCCCCGTATTCCATAGTGCGGAAGGGACAGGCGGTTACGACTCCAATGAAGTGCTGCGCCTGGCTGCCAGTCTCGACCAGGGTAGTGAGCACCCGCTGGCTCATGCCATCGTCGATCATGCGCGGGGTCAAGGCATTGCACTGGTCAAACCGGACACTTTCGAGTCGGGCTCGGGTATTGGCGTGCGCGGTCAGGTCGATGGCCATCAGCTGCAGCTCGGCAACACCGCACTGATGGACGAGGCGGGCGTCGATATTACCCCGCTGCGCAATCGCGCCGAGCAACTGCGTCTGGAAGGCATCAGCATCATCTATTTGGCCGTTGATGGTCGCCTGGCGGGACTCCTGGCCGTTTCCGATCCGATCAAGCCTACTTCTCAACAGGCTGTCTCCAAGCTTCAAAGCGAAGACGTAAAGGTCATCATGGCCACTGGTGATGGCCTCACCACAGCAAGAGCCGTGGCGAAGCAGCTCGGAATCGAGGAAGTGCATGGTGAGGTCAAACCGCAGGATAAGGAGAAACTGGTCGCCGATTTGCAGGGCTATGGCCGTCGTGTCGCCATGGCGGGTGACGGCATCAACGATGCGCCCGCCCTGGCCAGGTCTGACGTAGGTATCGCCATGGGCACCGGTACCGATGTGGCGATGAACAGCGCCCAAGTGACGCTGGTCAAGGGAGATCTGATGGGCATCCTGCGAGCGCGCACCCTGTCAGTGGCAACCGTGAAAAACATGAGGCAGAACCTCGCCTTTGCGTTCCTCTACAACGCGATGGGAATCCCGCTAGCAGCGGGGCTGCTGTACCCGCTGACGGGGCATCTTCTGTCGCCCTTGATTGCTGCGCTGGCGATGAGTGTCAGCTCGGCGTCGGTGGTCTTCAATGCTCTGAGGTTGAAATCAACGGACATCGGATAGGCTTCCATACCACCGACCAGGTGATTATTCAGAAGCGCATCTGACCGGAAAATGCCGTACGGTAGTTTCCGGTCCGACCTATCTGTCGCAACACATAGTGACGAGGTGACGTTCGATGGACTGTTGCCGCTGCGGGTAGGAGACTGGTCGTCGTTAACCCATGAGGACTCTCCGTGGCCCGCATTCGCAGACTGATTATCAGCAACTTCCGATCTATCCAGGCGCTCGACTGGGTGCCGGCCCCAGGAATTAACTGCCTCATAGGTCCTGGCGATAGTGGAAAGTCCAGCATTCTAGATGCGATTGACCTTTGCGTCGGTGCCCGCCGGGGCGGCACGTTCGGCGACATGGACTTCTTCGCTCTGAACGTCGAAACACCCATCACCATCAGTGTGACGCTTGGCGATTTGCCGGTATCGCTGATGGATATCGATGTTTACGGCGAGTTCTTGCGTGGATTCAATCCAGGAACGGGAGAAGTCGAAGACGAACCGCGAGCGGGGCTGGAGACCGTTATCACCTTGCTTCTGCAAGTTGGTGCCGATTTGGAACCTACCTGGACACTTTTTTCTGAGCGTGCGGAGCAGCAGCAACTCGAACGCACTCTTCCCTGGAAGGAACGAGCGGCACTAGCACCCGCCCGTATCGGCAGCTTTGCGAGTTCGAACTTGTCGTGGAGTCGTGGCTCAGTGCTCAATCGACTTACTGACGAGCGTGCAGAGCTAGGTGCCGAACTTGCGCGCGCCGCGAGGCAAGCAAGAGCGAACTTTGGCAATCAAGCCGTCGGACATCTAACTCAGACGCTTGAGGTGGTGCAACGCACGGCTCAGCATCTTGGGGTTTCGGTTGGAGCGATGCCACAAGCACTCCTTGACGCACATTCTGTGTCGATTGGCGAGGGTGCGATCGCGCTGCACAGCGACACAGGCATTCCCCTTCGCTCCCTTGGCACGGGCTCGTCGCGATTGCTAGTGGCAGGGTTGCAAAGAGCTGCAGCTAGCGCCGCGCCAATTGCTCTTGTCGATGAGGTGGAATATGGGCTTGAACCTCATCGGCTCATGCGATTCCTGGACTCCCTGGGCGCAAAGGACGCTGCCGCTCCGCTGCAGGTCTTCATGACGACTCACTCACCGGTCGCGCTGCGCGAATTGTCCGGCAGCCAGTTATTCGTTGTTCGGTCTGGGCCTCAACGCCACAGCGTTATGGCGGCAGGGGAGGCCAACGAAGTACAAAGTACCCTTCGGAAGGACCCAGAGGCATTCCTCGCCAAATCCATTATCGTTTGCGAGGGTGCCAGCGAGGTTGGCTTCGCGCGTGGCCTTGACCAATGGTGGGGCAGCCTTGGCGCTACCTCATTCCTGGCTCATGGTGGCGCTTATGTGGACGCGGCGGGGGAAGTCCCGATAACAGTCTTATCCGCGGAACGGCACTTCAGAACCTAGGCTATCGCGTGATGGTTTTTGTAGACGCCGACAAACCTTCGACCGCAGGGCTACCTGAAGCATTCTTGGCCGCAGGCGGACAAATTCTGACATGGCGACCAGGTCTCACTCTGGAGGACGAGATCTTCCGCCATCTCAGTGACCAAGCACTCGATGCACTTCTGGCGAAAGCCGAAACAATAGTGGGTGCAGAGCTGATGAATGCGCACATCCAGACGAAGTCCCAAGGACGTATGACACTACATGACATCAAAGCTGAAAGACTTATTCAGGGCTACTTGCCCGCGACGCGAGAGCTTTTGGGAGCTGCATCTCGTATCCGCAACAGCGGGTGGTTCAAGTCGTTGACAACCTATCAGGAGGTTGCAAGGGACATCGTCGGCCCGTCTCTACAGAACGCCGACCAGGGCTTCATGGCAGTCACGAATCAGCTCTGGACGTTTACAAGTGCCCCTTGAGATCGATCTTTTCGCTATCGAGCGTGGCTCCATAACAGCCCCCGCAGGTTGTGGAAAAACGCAATTGATTGCCGAGACGCTCATCGCGCATAGGCAGAGCAAACCCATACTCGTACTAACGCACACGAACGCAGGCGTTGCGGCCTTACGGGCACGCCTGAGACGAGCCGGCGTTCCTAACTCCGCATATCGAGTCTCCACCATTGATGGATTCTCGATGCGCCTCATCGCTAAGTTCCCAGCGCGAAGCGGCCATAACCCACAGATCTTACAGCTCCACCAGCCCAACACCGACTACCCTGCAATTCGGCACGCCGCCATGCTGTTACTGCAGGCAGGCCACCTTGCTCAGCCTCTCCGTGCCACTTACGCGCGCTTGCTTGTCGACGAATACCAGGACTGCAACGTCGTCCAGCACGCCATCGTGTCAGGTTTGGCCCAGGTGCTACCGACCTGCGTGCTCGGTGACCCAATGCAAGCCATCTTCGACTTTCGTGGCAATCGACTGGTGCATTGGGCGAATGAGGTGCAGCCCCTGTTCCCCGCGGCAGGAGAGCTGAGGATACCCTGGCGCTGGCGGCTGGCCGGAGCTGAGAACCTTGGGCAGTGGCTACTCGCCATACGGCAGCAACTTCAAGTTGGCCAGCCGGTGGATCTGCGCACGGCTCCGGCAGAAGTGCGCTGGGTGCAGCTCAACGCCGGGACCGAAGTCCAGCAGCGGCTGGTGGCCGCTAGAACCGAGTCACCCAACGCTCGGGGCAGCGTCCTCATCATCGGGGACTCCATCAACGTGCAAGGTCGCCATCAGCTCACGAGCCAGACACCCGGCGCCATGGCCGTCGAAGCCGTCGACCTAAGGGACCTCGTCAACTTCGCCAGGAACTTTAACCTGCAGGGTGCCAATGCTCTGGCACAACTTGCGGAATTTGCTTCAAGCGTGATGACGGGGGTAGGTGCAGCAAACCTGCGAACGCGTGTGGAGTCTCTGCGCACAGGACGTGCCCGAACGCCACCGACCCCGGCCGAGGCCGAGGCCGTCGCATTCGTCGGGGAGCCAACACCGCAGCGAGCACTCCTTGTGCTCAACGCCCTCGCCGAACAGCCGGGGGCACGGGTGTACCGACCGGAAGTTCTGCACTGCTGCCGGTCCGCTATGCAAGCTGTGGCGGGAGGTACAGCCGACTTTCTGAGTGCAGCCATTCAAGCGCGAGAACGCAATCGACACCTTGCCCGCTCCATCGCAAGACGCTCGGTAGGCAGCACATTACTTCTCAAGGGGCTCGAGGCCGATGTCTCGGTTGTTCTGCATCCTGAACTTATGACCGCTCAGAATCTGTATGTCGCCCTGACGAGGGGCGCAAGGCACGTAGTGGTGTGTTCATCGAACCCCATCCTGATGCCTGTGAACAACGGCTGAGCCTTATTGTTGCGTTTGCGCACTTGACCTTGCCATCGTGTCAAGGTCGATGCTGTCTGTGCGGTAACTTGAGCCGCGGACGAAATGAGGTGAGAGAGATGTTCAGCCTGAATGTTTCGGGTATGGGTTGTGGCAGTTGTGTCAGCAAAATCACGAAGGCCATCCAGACGCTGGATCAGGACGCACGCGTAGAGGTGGATCGGGCAGCCGGCAAGGTCACTGTAGAGAGCACAGAAAGTGCCGAATCGATCCGCGAGCTGATCCAGGAGCTTGGTTATGCGGCCCAGGTCAGCGCTTGAGCGCTGGCCGCCGACCGACTAAATCTCCAGTTCTGAGAGCTCTTTCAGCCCGTGAATACTGGTGACCTCGTTAGTAATACCTTCATCCCCATCTCGGCCGCGAAGCCAGTTTGAGTGATCGCCTGGCTCGCGCATTTCCAGCGTGTCATAGGAGTAGCGCTTTCGCTTGAACAGGCATTTTCAATGCGGCGAACTCGTGGCTTTTCTCGTCTTCTATTCCGACGACTTTTCCTACAAGCGCCTCCCAATGACCGACGCCGTCGGCCAGCATCGCCTGGTAAGTCTCTGGGTCCAGCAAGGCTTGCTGTTTGAAATGAATGATGCGGTGTGTCATAGACGCGCTCGGGAGTGGCCAAAGAGAAGCCGCTAGCCTATAGGTTCCGGGTCATTCGTGAATAGTTGCCCTGAGCTTTAGCAAACCTTCGTTGACCCACAATTTCAACCAAGTTGCGGCCTGCAGGGGGGCTTGCTCTCCATGTGTTGCGCTCAATGACTCGCAGAGTTCGGCGAACGATCCACCCTCGACGAAAAACCGCAATGCTGACGCCTCTTCTGGCTCCAGGCTTCGGTAATGGCATACGAGGTTATGACGCCAGACCAGACAGTCTCGATTCCCGGCTGGTTGGGTGGCAACGGGAAGCAGATCCCCAGACTTGGCAGCCTTCCACAGCGCCAGGGTGTTGTACTGCAATCGCAGCCATCTGGCAGATGGAGTCAGGGAAACCCTGAATGAAACCCAGTCTTCAGCCGAAAACTCACTGATGGCCTGCAGTGAAAGCGCTTCGACATCCTGAGCATCGAAAGCCAGTGTAAAAGCCCACTCCAGCTCCGCGAGTTCGCGCATCGGTGAAAGTTGAGGTTCCGCAATGTAGCTGCGAATGAACTCGGGCAGCTTTTCACCCAGCCAGCGAATGCTGAAATGCCGCGGTGGCCAGGCGGCGATATAGGCCAGTGCGAGTTGCTCGAACGACTCTTCTCCCAGCCATTGCTGCAGCGCCGGGAAATCCTCGCGCAGCACCGCCAGCAGGCGCGAGCGATAGGCGTTATGGTAGATCCGCAGGCCTTCGAGGGCACTCAGCGCAGTGCAACCCCGGACTTGCTCCAAAAGCTCGTTGGAGGGCAGGGCACCATCTGTCAGGTAAGTTTCAAATGCAGTCTGTAAGGCGCTTAGGCTCAAAGGGTTGCCCTCGATATCACGCCATTGGCGATAGCTCGGGCATGCTCCAACTCGGATAACAGATCCTCGAACGGTGGAAAATGATCATCCCGCTCGATCAACGTCGACGTTGGACCCAAGTAGCTCAAAGTCTTGCTGTAGAGCGCCCAAACCGGGTCAGCGATGGGCTGGTCGTGGGTGTCGATGAGGTATTGCCCGTAATCGCTATGCCCGGCCAGGTGAATTTGACGAATCCGCTCGTGCGGCAATTCCAAGATGAACTGCCATGGGTCGAAATCCTGATTTCGTGCGCTGACGTAGACGTTGTTCACGTCAAGGAGCAATTCGCAACCGGTCAGGAAACTCAGTTCCGAGAGAAACTGCGATTCGCTCATGCTGGACGTCTTCCACTGCACGTAAGAAGAAACGTTCTCCAGCACAATGGGACGTTCCAGAACATCCTGCACTAGACGCACCCGCGCGGCGACATGCAGCAGGCTTTCTTGGGTAAATGGCAGCGGCAGCAGGTCGTGGAGTTGATGGGCGTTGCCGCGACTCCAGCACAAGTGGTCGGAAACCCACTGGGGCTGTATCCGGTCCGCCAGTTGCTTGAGCTGTCGTAGGTAGCCCATGTCCAGGTTATGTGAACCGCCGATCGACAGCGATACTCCGTGCATCACCAACGGGTATTGCTCGCCAATCGCATCGAGAAAGTAGAGGGCCTTGCCACCGCCCACCAGGTAATTCTCGGAAATGATCTCAAACCAGTCGACCGCAGGTCGCTGTTCAAGAATCTGCTGGTAATACTCACTGCGAAGGCCAAGACCGAACCCCAGTGTTTTGTGCTTACTCATTCAAGACTCCAGCAGGGGAGTGGCAGGCACTCCCCGCAACGGCATTATTCGCTGGTCTTACCACCGGCCTCATCGCACTTGGCCTGAGTCATCAGCTTGAAACCCTGGCCTTTACATTCTCCCTGGCCTTTGCAGGCATTTTTGGCGGTCATGCAGTCGTTCTGGCCCTTGCAACCGTTGACGCCGAAGCACTTCACTTCAGCTGCTTTGGTGTCCTGGGCGGCCTGGACAGGCAGGGTAGCAAACAGGCTGGCGGCCACGAGAGCCAGAGCGGCACCGGTAGCGACGTTGGATTTATTCGACATAGTGACAATCTCTCTTAATTGTTGGTGGTCTTATCCGCGGGTGCGAATGACCCTGAGTAGCTTAGGCATCGCTGCCGTGCATGCCCTCCCAAGAAATTCGCAAGGCTTTATGAGGGCATGAAAGACAGTACCGAGCCTTCTGGATGGGCTACAAGAAAGAAATAGCAACCTGACAGAACTGTAATGTTCGGCTCAGGTTGCTGACAGGCCCTCTTAGTTAACGTGACATCGAGCCTAAAGCTCGGCCTCTGCAGCTGCAGGGACCACTTAACTTACGAGGAATACCCAAAATGAAATCGATCAAAGCTCTGTTTGTAGTTACTGCTCTGAGCATCTCCAGCTTGGCAATGGCTGAAGGTGGTGCTGACCGAACCTTCGCGCGCATGGAGCAGGCACGCCAGACGTCTCTGGAGGCCTACCGGGTGGCCCAGCAGCAGAAAGTTGAGGCTCCTGTAGCCAGCAGTCCAACCGAGCAAGCAGAGCACACCAACTGCTGAAGTCATCTACCTTACAGAAATGTAATCACCCGGATGGTTGGGATATGGCAGTTTCATACTGCTCATCGTCGGTAAGGCATTGTGCAATGCACCGACGTGGAAAGTTGAGGGGTAAATCCCCGACATTGAAGCAGCCATGAACCCGAGACCGGGCACACCATCACCGGCTCATTTGACGGATTGGACAAAACGGCATGCAAAGCAAAACCACAAGGCGCACCTTCGTCAAAGGCCTGACAGCCACCGGTATTATCGGCGGACTTGGCCTGTGGCGCACGCCGGTCTGGGCGGTGAACAGCCCCGGCCAGCCCAACGTACTGACTGGTAACGAATTCGACCTATTCATCGGTGAAACCCCGGTGAACATCACCGGCGCAGCGCGCACGGCCATGACCATCAACGGCTCGCTCCCTGGGCCGATTCTTCGTTGGCGCGAAGGCGATACCGTCACATTGCGCGTGCGCAACCGCCTCAAGGAGGACACCTCCATCCATTGGCACGGCATCATCCTGCCGGCGAACATGGATGGTGTTCCTGGCCTGAGCTTCCATGGCATCGCCCCTGATGGCATGTATGAGTACAAGTTCAAGGTCAACCAGAACGGCACCTACTGGTATCACAGCCATTCTGGGCTCCAGGAGCAGGTCGGCGTATACGGTGCGCTGGTCATCGATGCCAAGGAGCCCGAGCCCTTCAGTTACGACCGTGATTACGTCGTGTTGCTGAGCGACTGGACGGATGAAAATCCAACGCGGGTACTGGCCAAGCTCAAGAAACAGTCGGACTACTACAACCAGCACAAACGCACCGTTGGTGACTTCATCGATGACGTAAGCGAGATGGGTTGGTCCGCCGCCGTAGCCGATCGCAAGATGTGGGCCGAGATGAAGATGAGCCCGACGGATCTCGCTGACGTCAGTGGCTACACCTACACCTACCTGATGAATGGCCAGGCACCCAATGGCAACTGGACCGGCATATTCAAACCAGGCGAAAAGATCCGCCTGCGCTTCATCAACGCCTCGGCGATGACCTATTTCGATGTGCGCATCCCGGGCCTGAAGATGACTGTGGTTGCGGCCGATGGTCTGCACGTCAAACCGGTCAGCGTCGACGAGTTCCGTATCGCCGTGGCCGAGACCTACGACGTGATCGTCGAACCAGACAGCGAACAGGCGTATACCGTGTTTGCACAATCCATGGATCGCACTGGCTATGCGCGCGGCACCCTTGCTGTACAGGAGGGGTTGAGTGCACCAGTACCCAGCCCCGACCCGCGTCCGCTGATTGCCATGGGCGACATGGGTATGGATCACGGCAGCATGGGCGGTATGGATCACGGGAACATGGCCGGGATGGATCAGGGCAATATGGCGGGAATGGATCATGGCAGCATGCAGGGTGGCATGGCTGGTATGGATCACAGCCAGATGGCCGGAATGGATCATTCAAACATGGCTGGCATGGCTGGCATGGCTGGCATGGCTGGCAACATGCAGGCACACCCGGCCTCAGAGACCAACAATCCTTTGGTCGACATGCAGACCATGACGCCGACGCACAAGCTGGACGACCCAGGTATCGGCCTGCGTGATAACGGCCGGCGCGTCCTGACTTACTCTGACCTGCGCAGCACCTTCCCTGATCCGGACGGGCGTGAGCCAAGTCGCACCATCGAGCTGCACCTCACCGGGCATATGGAGAAATTCTCCTGGTCCTTCGATGGAATCAAGTTCTCTGACGCCGAGCCTCTGCGCCTCAAGTACGGCGAGCGTGTTCGCATCACGCTGGTCAACGACACCATGATGACTCACCCGATCCATCTTCATGGCATGTGGAGTGATCTGGAGGATGCGAACGGCAATTTCCTGGTGCGTAAACACACCATCGACATGCCGCCAGGTTCCAAGCGCAGCTATCGGGTGACCGCCGATGCGTTGGGGCGTTGGGCCTATCACTGCCACCTGTTGCTCCACATGGAAATGGGCATGTTCCGTGAAGTCCGTGTGGATGAGTAAAGGAGATTTCTGATGAGTACTTTTATGAAGCGTAATGCCCTGTTTGGCAGCGCAGCGATGTTCAGTCTTTTGGCTGTTCTGCACGCGCCGACGTCATTGGCAGGTGAGGGGCACAGCGAGCACGAACAACATGCTGCCGAGTCGGCTGCGCCCGACGCCAGTGACAAGCCTGCAGATCAATCGAAAGGCAAGGCCGCTGGCCATCAGATGGATCATGGCGCCATGGATCATGAGGGTATGAACCATGACGATATGGGGCACGAGAAGATGATGGATAAGCATGGCGGCACCGAAGCCGAAGCAGGTTCGAACCATGACCACTAGGTTTTCACGCCCGTCCCTCATAGCGCTGGCCGTGTCGCTGAGTGCACTCAGCGGCGGCGTTACCCAGGCTGCGGAAGAAATGGATCATTCGGCAATGGGGCACGGCTCCATGTCGATGGACCACAGCCAGATGGGCCACGGTTCCGCCAAAGCGCCGATGGAGGGCATGGATCACAGCAAGATGGATCATGGTGCCATGCAGAGCGAATCGGGCAGCATGGACCATAGCCAGATGGGCCACAGCCAGAGCCAAGAGAAGGCCCCAGCCATGGACCACAGCAAGATGGGACACGGCACCATGCAGGGACAGATGGAGGGCATGGATCATTCGAAGATGAACCATGGCTCCGCTGAAGCCCCGAGAACTACCAGTCGTACGCCGATTCCCGTTCTGACGGATGCTGATCGCCAAGCGGCTTTCCCGCCACTGCCTGGCCACAAGGTGCATGACAGCGCCATCAACAGCTTTTTCCTGCTCGATCAGCTCGAATACCAAGACGCAGATGAGGGCAGCACCCTGGCCTGGGATGCGTCGGGTTGGGTAGGCGGTGATATCAACCGGGTCTGGTTCCGCTCCGAAGGCGAGCGTACCAACGGCGTTACCGAGGACGCTGAATTACAGCTGCTGTACGGCCGCTCGATCGGCCCTTGGTGGGATGTCGTCGCGGGCGTTCGCCAGGACTTTAAACCGGAGTCGCCGCAGACTTGGGCTGCCTTCGGTATCCAGGGCATGGCGCTTTACGCCTTTGAGGCCGAAGCCACGGCCTTCGTCGGCGAGAATGGCCAAACTGCTGCCCGACTGGAGGGCGAGTACGACATTCTGCTGACCAACCGGCTGATTCTCCAGCCAACTGCCGAAATGAACTTCTACGGCAAGAACGATCCTGAGCGAGGTGTGGGGTCTGGGTTGGCAAATACCGAGCTCGGCTTGCGTCTGCGTTACGAGATTGTCAGACAGTTTGCTCCCTATGTCGGGGTTTCCTGGAGCCGCTCCTATGGCAACACGGCAGACATGGTGCGCGACGAGGGCGGTGATGTAGACGAGGCGCGTTTTGTCGCCGGTATCCGGATGTGGTTTTGAGAACCTGACATGAAAAGAACAATTAAAACTTTGGTGGCGGCCGGCGTGGTCGGTAGCACAGCTGTCCTGGCCGGCGCCTACTTTGGCGTGGTCAACGTGGGGGCCGATGATCCCCATTTTCCTGCAGTGCATGCGTTTCTCACGATGGCCCGCGACCGCTCTATCGAAGTCCGTTCGCAGGACATCGAGGTTCCCAACCTGGATGATCAAGCTCTTATTCGCGCCGGTGCGGGCAACTACAACTCCATGTGTATCGGCTGTCATTTGGCGCCAGGTGTGGCGGAGACCGAGCTAAGCCAATCGCTTTACCCTGCGCCTCCCAACCTCGCCAAGATCGGTGTCGATGGCAATCCGTCAGCAGCGTTCTGGGTGATCAAGCATGGCATCAAGGCAACGGGTATGCCTGCGTGGGGCAAGAGCATGGGCGATGAGTACATCTGGGGCATGGTTGCCTTCCTTGACCAATTGCCGACGATGGATGCCAAGCAATACCAAGCACTCGTCGCATCCAGTGGCGGCCATCAGCATGGTGGTGGGGAAACGCAAATGCACAATCATGAAGGTCAGCACGGCGACAACAAGCCTGGCCATCATGGCAATAGCGGCGGTGGCGAAGACCATCATGGAACAGGTGATGCCGGAGAGCCTGGCCATCACGATGCCGCGGCTACTGATAGCGAGGGTAGCTCCGCACCTGAAGCAGGTCACCATTCGGACATGAGTGGCGATGATCACCATGCCGGGGATGAGGCCGCCCCCAGCGGCGGAGACCATCATTCCGAGCAAACTCCGAATGCCTCGCCCAAGACCCACACCCACGCCGATGGCAAAGAGCACGTGCATGAAAGCTAAATATCTGGCCTTGCTGGCCGCTCTCTCCGTGACATCTGCAGTTCAAGCCACTGATGTCCTGACGATCGATGTCCATCGTGATGCCAATTGCGGATGTTGCAAGAAGTGGATCTCACACCTCGAAGCGAATGGCTTCAAAGTCGTCGACCATGTTGAAAGCAACATGACGGCAGTGAAGCAAAGTCTGGGCGTCGCGCCGCGGTTGGCGTCTTGTCACACCGCGGTGATTGACGGCAAGTTCGTCGAAGGTCATGTGCCGGCGGCTCAGGTCATCGAACTCACCAAGCGCGATGATCTCGTGGGCATCGCTGTTCCCGGGATGCCGGCGGGCTCCCCCGGTATGGAAGTCGATGGCGTACAGCATGCCTACCAGGTCATTGGCTTGACCAAGGCGGGGTCTGATCAGGTCGTTGCAGAATATCCCGCTCAGTAGTACTGCCTGCCAGCACGGCCGCTTGTGTGTAGTGGCCGACTCTTTTTCATACGCCCTTTAACCTAAGTAAAAAAGGCGCCCGAGGGCGCCAAGGGCTGTCTCCAAACCAAAGGAGCACTACGAGGGGACAGCAGGACCAAGGCGCGAGCGGGCAATCAACCCGCCCGCTTGCCAGGGTTAGAGAACTTCCAGCGGGTACTCGACAATCAGGCGGACTTCATCCAGATCCGACTCGTAATCGGTCGCGCGAGTGGTCATTTGGCGAACACGGAAAGACATATCCTTCAGTGATCCAGTCTGCACAACGTACTTGGCCTCGATGTCCCGCTCCCAGCGCTTCTGGTTGGTCAACGGATCGCCGTTGTCATCACGGCGCATATAGACTTCGTTGGCCTTGCTGTAGTCGGCATCCCAGCCCTGGGCATATCGAGTCATGAAGCTCAACCCAGGCACACCGAAAGACTCCATATCCAGGTCGTAGCGCACTTGCCATGACTTCTCCTTCGGCGAGTTGAAGTCGCTGTACTGGATGGAGTTGTCGAGGTAGATGGAGTCCGATTGGCGCAAGTAGTCGAAGTCATCATCGCCATTGTTGCGCTGGAGACCCACCAGCACTGTATGAGCGCCGAATTGGATGCCGACCTTGCCGCTCCAGATGTTGTTATCGAAGCTCCCGAGGAGCTGCCTCCCTTCATCGATCGCCTTGTAGTAGTTCAGCCCGCCGATCAAGGCGACATCGTCCGCAAGCGGGTAGATCAGCGTGGTGCCCGCGTAATATTGATTCCAGGCATCCTTGAGGCGGCTGGTGTAGAGACTAAAGCCGACGTTGTCATTAAGCGTGTAATCACCACCGAAATAGGCGATCCATGGCGAGTCCACTTCGCCCGCGTAGAAGGTAGCGAAGCCGTCGCGCATGCTGCTGGTATTGGGTTGGCTCATCGAGTGGAGGCGACCGCCCTGAAGCGACAGTCCTTCCACGCTGCTGTTGACCACGGTGACACCTCGGAAACTCTCCGGTAAAAGCCGTGCATCACCGTATTGGACGACCGGGCTGACGGGAAAGACGTCGCCTACCTTGATCTCGGTATCCATGAACCGAGTTTTCACCGCGCCCCCCAGTTTGGAGTAGTTGTCCTCAGCCTGCCCGAGGCTGTTGTAAGGCATCACGTCGACTGAGCCGCCTGCTCCAGAACGGCCGTCGCCGGTGTCAAGCTTGAGCCCTAGCATGGCAAAGGCATCGACACCAAAGCCTATGGTGCCCTCGGTGAAACCAGACTCGAATCTGCCTATCACGCCATGCGCCCACTCTTCCGAATAGCCATTACCCGAGCTGCTGGACTGGCCTTTACGGAAATCGCGGTTGAAGTAGAGATTTCGATTGAGAATGGTCAGGCTGCTGCCTTCGATAAATCCCTCGCCTTTCTCGCCGGCGGCCATTGCAGCTTGCCCGGTACTGACGCTCAGAGTGAGCAGAGAAAGTCCTAACAGGGTTCTGTTATTCATAAATGCTCCTGATGTTATTGGCAGTTGTCATTGTGTGGTCGCATATATGTGCCAAGCGCGCCGGGCATAGCCAGGCACGCCTTGGTCATATTTCCACATGCCAAATAACGTCAGGGTGACTTGGAAATTACATTTCAGTCAGCGCGATGTCATTTATCTAGTTTTGATAACGGCAACCTGTCCCGGCTGCCCGGTATTCAAGAATATTCAGATCGCCATTGGAGTCCTCGTAGGTCATCTGGGCCGGCATCACACCGCAGCTAGAGTCCGTCGGGGTAGTGGCCACGACCCTGGCGATATCGAGTTTCATGCCGTAGCGGTAATGAATAACTTCAGGCGGATTTTTTCCGTTAGCGGCAGCATACTCTTGCATGGCCTGCTCATTGGCCTGAATCATCCGACCATAAACACGATCAGCGCCGCCTTCTGCCAGAGTGGCAGAGGAAACAACCATAGCGGCAAGGGCTGCAATAACTTTGAGGCTTTTCATGTTTAATCACTCCTTCAAGGTGGTGATTAAAATATATCCGCTCAACCTGTCATAAAAATGAAGTCAAAGTTACATCGCCGTAATGCTTCCTGCCGCGTTACCCGGGCGAGTCAGCTTGGCGCGTGGCTTGCCCGGGTTTGTAAAGCTATAGCTCCTGCGGTGCGCGAACCTTCTGTGTACGCTGCCTTCGCATCAGCCAGTACGCGGCCGGCAAAACCAACATGGACATCAGCGGCGCGGTAATCATGCCGCCGACCATGGGCGCGGCGATGCGCTTCATCACTTCAGATCCGGCACCTCCGCCCCAGAGGATTGGCAACAGGCCGGCGATGATCACGGCCACCGTCATCACCTTGGGCCGCACGCGCAGCACTGCGCCTTCACGAATTGCCTCCAGTAGTGCCGGGTCACCGCTGCGCCCGGCATCCATACGTGCATGCCAGGCATTCTTCAGGTACAGCAGCATGATCACCCCAAACTCCGCCGAGACGCCGGCCAAGGCGATAAAGCCGACCCCAGTGGCAACCGACAGGTTGAAGCCGAACCAGTAGAGCAGCCAGATGCCGCCCGATAGGGCGAAGGGCAGGGTTGCCATGATCAGTAGGGCCTCACCGAAGCGGCTGAAGGTCAGGTAAAGCAGCACGAAGATGATCAACAAGGTCGCCGGTACCACCCAGGCCAGCCGTGCATTGGCGCGCTCCAGGAACTCGAACTGACCGGAGTAGGAGACGGTCATGCCAGCATCGAGTTGTACCTGCTCAGCTACGCGTTGCTGCAACTCGCGCACGGTCGATGCCAGGTCGCGCCCACGGACATCGACATAGACCCAACCGGACAGACGCCCGTTCTCGCTGCGCAGCATTGGCGGCCCTTCGGTCAGACTAACCTGGGCGACGGTGCCCAAGGTGATCTGCTGGCCGGCTTGCGTGAGGATCGGCATACGCCGTAGTGCCTGCGGACTGTCTCGCCACTCCTTGGGATAGCGCAGGTTGATCGGGAAGCGGGCCAGTCCTTCAACCGTCTCACCAATATTGCTGCCGCCGATGGCGCCCGATACCACCGCCTGCACATCGGCGATGCTCAGGCCATAGCGCGCCGCGGCCAGTCGATCGATCTGGATGTCCACGTAACGGCCGCCAGTAAGGCGTTCTGCCAAGGCCGAACTCACCCCAGGCACCTCTTTGGCCACGGCCTCGATATCGCGCGTTATGCGCTCGATGTCGACCAAGGAGGTTCCGGACACTTTCACCCCAATGGGGCTCTTGATCCCCGTCGCCAGCATGTCGATGCGGTTGCGGATGGGCGGCACCCAGATATTGGACAGCCCCGGAACTTTTACCGCGCGATCCAGTTCCTCGATCAGCTTTTCGGGTGTCATCCCCGCGCGCCATTGATCGCGTGGTTTGAACTGCACCGTGGTCTCGAACATTTCCAGCGGTGCTGGATCGGTGGCGGTCTCTGCTCGCCCGGCCTTGCCGAATACCCGTGCCACTTCGGGCACCGTGAGGATCATCCGGTTGGTTTGCTGCAGCAGCTGGGTGGCCTTGCTGGCCGGCAAGCCGGGCAGGGCTGATGGCATGTACAACAGGTCGCCCTCGTCCATCGGCGGTAGAAACTCTCCTCCGAGTCTGCTGAGGGGCCAGAGACTGGACAAAAACACTAGCAAGGCCAGCGCTAGGGTCACCTTAGGCCAAGCCAGCACCCACTCCAGCACCGGCCGGTATGCACCGATCAGCCAACGATTCAAGGGGTTCTGTTGTTCGCTGGGGATATGCCCACGAATCCAATAGCCCATCAGCACCGGTACCAAGGTGATCGAGAGGCCAGCAGCGGCAGCCATGGCATAGGTCTTGGTGAATGCCAGCGGGCCAAACAAGCGACCCTCCTGGGCCTCCAGGGTGAAGACCGGGAGGAAAGACAGGGTGATGATCAAAAGGCTGAAGAACAGCGCCGGCCCGACCTCGGCCGCAGCTTCGCCGATCACCCGCCAGTGCGCCTCGCCCTGAAGCGGTTCACCGGGGTGTCGAGCCTTCCAGGCCTCGATGTGCTTGTGCGCGTTCTCGATCATCACCACGGCGGCATCGACCATGGCGCCGATGGCGATTGCGATCCCGCCGAGCGACATGATGTTGGCATTGACGCCCTGGTAGCGCATGACGATGAAGGCCATCAGGATGCCCAGGGGCAGGGTGATGATCGCGACCAGCGACGAGCGCAGGTGCCAGAGGAAGATCAGGCAAACCAGGGCAACCACCGCGAACTCTTCCAGCAGCTTGTAGCTGAGGTTATCGATGGCGCGGTCGATCAATTGCGAACGGTCATAGGTGGTGACCACCTCGACGCCGGCCGGCAAGCTGCCCTTCAGGCTGTCCAGCTTGGTCTTCACCGCGGCGATGGTATCGCGGGCATTCTTTCCGGAGCGCAAGATGACCACGCCACCTACAACTTCACCCTGGCCATCCAGCTCGGCAATGCCACGACGCATCTCTGGCCCCAACTGAATGGTGGCCACCTGACCCAGCAGCACCGGAACTCCGCTGGCCGAAGCCCGCAGCGGCACATTGCGGAAATCCGCCAGGCTCTCTAGATAGCCTGAAGCCCGGACCATGTACTCGCGCTCTGCCAGCTCCAGGATGGCGCCGCCGGTTTCCTGATTGGCGCTCTTCAGCGCCGCTTCGACCTCCTGCTGAGTTACCCCATAAGCCACCAGCTTCTGGGGATCGAGCAGCACTTGGTATTGCTTGACCATGCCGCCGAGGGTGGCCACTTCGGCTACGTTGGGCAGGCCCTTGAGTTCGTACTTAAGGAACCAGTCCTGCAGTGCCCGCAGCTGGGCAAGATCATGCTGGCCGCTGCGGTCGACCAAGGCGTACTGGTAGATCCAGCCCACGCCGGTGGCATCCGGCCCAAGGGTGGTGGTAACACCCTCGGGCAGGCGTTCCTGCGCCTGGTTGAGGTACTCCAGCACCCGCGAGCGTGCCCAGTAGAGGTCGGTATCGTCCTCGAACAGCACATAAACGAAGGAGTCGCCGAAGAACGAGTAGCCGCGCACTGTCTTCGCCCCCGGCACCGAGAGCATGGTGGTGGCCAGCGGGTAGGTCACCTGGTTCTCGACAATCTGCGGTGCCTGCCCGGGGAAGCTTGTGCGGATGATGACCTGGGTGTCGGACAGATCCGGCAGTGCATCCAACGGCGTGTTGCGCAGCGACCAGATGCCCAGGGCGGTGATGAACAGGGTCGCCAGCAGCACCAGAAAGCGATTGCCGATAGACCAGTGGATCAGGCGTGCGATCATGGCTGGTCTCCTTCCTTGCTGAGCTGCTCGATCATCAGGCCGGAGTTTTTCTGGCGGGCGCCGATACGTACGTGATCTCCTGGCTTAAGTCCCACAGCTACTTCGGAGCTGACCAGAGGAAAAGCCATGGTCATACCTGGCATATTCAGGCTCTCGAAGGGGCCATGCTCCAGGGTGACTTGTTTCCCGTCCAGTGCGCGAATAACGCCGTGAGACACATGCAGCCCCTCCGTGCTGTCCTGTTCTGCATTGCCGGCCAGGATGCCCTGCAGGCTGGCTTCCGAATCGATGAGGAACTGGCCGGAGGTAACGACCGCCTGACCTTCCTCAAGACCGGAAAACACCTCCAGACGCCCATCGGCCTCGCGGCCCAAGGTGATTTCCTGGGGGCGGTAGCGTCCGTCGCCTTCGGCCAGCATCACCAATGCACGCTTGCCGGTGCGAATCACGGCTTCACTCGGCACAAGAAGCGTGGATTGTTCGACGGCACTGTTCAGGCGTACGGCGGCGAACATGCCGGGGCGCAACTTACCGGCAGGGTTGGGTAGCTCGCTGCGTACCGTGAGCGTGCGCGTTTGCGGATCGGCACTCGGCAGCAAGGCTATGACGCGGCCCAGCAGCGGTCGATCAGGAAAGGCCGTCAGGTTGGCGCGGATCTCGTCCCCGACCTGGATACTTCCGGCCATGGCCTCGGGTATCGCCGCATCGAGCCAGACACTGGACAGCCCGTTGATCAACGCCAGATCCTGCCCGGCTTCAACGGTCATCCCGGCGCGTACCTGCAAGGCTTGGAGCTCGCCGCTGATAGGTGTGGTGAGGGTTTGCACTGCCCGCGGTTTGCCGCTGCGGCGAACCTGCTCTATCAACGCTTGTGGCATGCCGAGCAGGCGGAGGCGCTCTTGGGCCGCAGTGATCAAGCGGGCGTCACCGGTACGCAGTACCGCGAGGAACTCCAACTGCGCGGCGGACCACTCGGGAATCAGCAGGTCGACCAGGGGTGTACCAGCTGGCAGTACATCGCCAGGGGCACGCCCGTAAACCCGCTCGACGAATCCGCCAGCGCGGGCCTGGAGGTTCGCTACCTCTCGCTGGTTATAGGCCAGGGAGCCGACCACCTCGATATCCGAGGGCAGTACACCGCGGATCACCGTCGAGGTTCGCATTCCGAGGTTCTGCACGGCTTGAGCGGGGACGCTCAGGACAGACGGATCTTGCTCGGATCCTGCGTATTTAGGGACAAGCTCCATATCCATGAAAGGTGACTTGCCCGGTTTATCGAAGCGCTGCTCAGGCTGCATCGGGTCGTACCAATAGAGCACCTTGCGCTCGTCCGTCGGTGCGGAGCTAGGCAGTAGCTCGTGTTTGGCTTGCCGCTGGGCCAGCCAGTAGCCACCGCCCGCCGCGCCAATGCCCACGGTCAGCACGGCGACCGCAAAACCAAATGTCGATATCTTCATTTCAGGCCCTCCACATAGGCGTAGTACAGGCTTGCGGAGAGCTGGCTCAACTTGCGCTGCTGTTCAATCTGCCGCAGCTGCGCCTCAATCAGGTCGCGCTGGGCAGTAATAACGGATGTGAGCTGGCTGTTACCGGCTTGGTAGGCGGCCAGTTCGAGATCGGCACGTTTGCTTGCAAGCGGGATCAAGGTTTTTTCGGTGCGTGACAAGGTCCTGCGCAGTTGCTCAAGCTCGGCAATACCGCCTTCCAGCTCAGCCTGATGGGCGCGTAGTAATGCTTCCTGCTCGGCTTCCATCTGCGACACGCTTTGTTGTCTGGCGTTGATCTTGGGCCCCTGACGTGTGCCTACGAACAACGGCAGGTCGAAGGTGAATTGCACCATCACCATATCGCCGAACTGGTTGTCGCGATTGTTGTAGGCAAACTCAACACCCCAGTCGGGGGTCTTCTCGGCGATGGCCTCGTTCAGCTCGGCGCTAGCCTCGTCGACTCGGGCGGAGGCAGCGCGCAACTCAGGGTGTGAGGCAATGCGTTGCTGCAGGTGCGGTGCCACCAGGTTCAGACTGGGAACACCTCCTTGCAAAGGCTGGTCAGCCTCGTTGCCTATCCAGCGGCGCAGCTTGGCACGAGCTACTGCCACATCGCGATTCAGTTCATCTCGCCGATCTTGTAACGCCAAAGCTTCCTGGTCGGCCTGCAACAGCTCGCCAGGCTGAGCACTACCGCCGGCAATCAGCGATTGCACGGTCGAGCGGAGCATCTCAATCTGACGGTCCAGTTGATCGAAGAGGCCAACACTGCGTTCGGCGTAGTACACGTCCAGCCAGCTCACTGCCGTCTGGCGCTTGATTTCCAACTGCATGGCGCGCTGCTCGGCCTCGGCTCGGCCAACTGAAGCATCGGCCAACTGCCGCCGAGCCTGACGCTTGTCACTGTTGGGGACTTCCTGCATGAACCCAATGCGGCGCATGGTCATGGAGTCACGATTAAGTGTGTAACGGTCAGGGCCTTCGATCGGCAGGTTGTCGATACCTAGAATCAGCTTGGGATCGGGCAGGGCGTCTGCGGGCCCTACAGCCTGCTGTGCCGATGCCACCTGCGCCTGGCGCGCGAGGTTTTCAGGGGCACTCTGCTCGGCCAGAGCTTGGGCTCGTTCGAAAGTTAGGGGCTGCGCCTGCGCGGCAAGCCAGGGAGCTGCCCAGAATGCGGCAGCCAACACACCGAGATAGCCACGGCGTGGAAAAAGGAAAGCGGACATGCTTTCGCCTCCAATGCGATTGATCGAGGTCGCAGCTACGAAACGTGGCCGCGACGATGCGCCTGACTGTAAGGCGCGTGATGATCACTGCATTAGACGAAACGAGGAGGGCGCCAGAGTCCTGCAGGCTCTCGCTTAATCACCGACTGGGTCAGAAATATTTCGGGGCGTGAGAGGAGAGGGGATATGCTCTTGATCACGGTGGTCTGGAGAAGCCCTCCGGTTTTGCATTCCTGACCGGACTTGCAGGGGGACTTACTGGCCACCCCATCGGACTTGTCCATTCGTTCGCAGCACGGAGCATCAGCCGTTGCATGGTTCTGATGATCGGCGCTCTGCATCGGGCAAGGTTGTGCCGGCATGCTGAAAGCCACACCGCCGAAGGTCGGCAGCACGAGGCTAGCAATCATTAGCAGGATCAATCCAATCCGACGCACAGCAATTCACCAAGCGGGGCGATAGGGCGACGATAGCAGATTGCCCCGAGGCATGAGCGTTCCTTTTGACGATAACGGCACTTTGTTGATTTGGATCAAATAGGGGTCGTCTCAGAAAACGGAAAATAAAGCACGTTAAGCTCCAATTTCGCGCAGGTACTGGTACAACGTTTCGCGGCTGATGCCAAATTCACGGGCCAGCTTTGCCTTTTGCTCGCCGGCCTTGACGCGTTGCAGAAGTTCAGCGGCGCGTTCGGGCGAAAGCGCTTTCTTGCGGCCCCTGTATGCTCCGCGCTGTTTGGCGAGCGCGATGCCTTCCCTCTGTCGCTCGCGGATCAATGCTCGCTCGAACTCGGCGAACGCGCCCATGACCGACAACATCAAGTTTGCCATCGGCGAATCCTCACCGGTGAAGGTCAGGCATTCTTTGACGAACTCGATGCGCACACCGCGCCTGGTCAGCTTTTGCACAAGGCGGCGCAGGTCATCGAGGTTGCGGGCCAAGCGATCCATGCTGTGCACCACCACCGTATCTCCTTCGCGCACGAAGGCCAGCAGCGAGTCAAGTTCTGGGCGCTGGGTGTCCTTGCCCGATGCCTTGTCGGTGAATACCTTTCCGACTTCGACCTGTTCCAGTTGCCGCTTCGGGTTTTGGTCGAAGCTGCTGACCCGGACGTAGCCGATACGTTGACCTTGCAAGATGCCCCCAAACAGAAAAGTGTCAGGAATAAATCTATGACCTTGCGTAGTTTGTGTCAATAAATTAAGCGATGGAGTCTATCCGGACGTTTCTGGGTAGGCTGTCCTGACGTCAGGTTAGGGCATAGCCCAACCTGACGGATCGATTGACAGCTCATTATTATTCACTATGATTAACCCTGAGTCGAGCTATGGCAAAGTCACTCAAAATAAATCACAAAGGATAGATGATGAGCCAATCCAGCCCTTTGACGCACCAGGATGCCAACCATCGCGATTCCGCATGGGAGCGTGCTGCCAACTACGAGAAGGAAGAGCGCCCCATCCACCCAGTTAGCAAAATTGTGATCAAGGGGGCGGTTGATGTTGTGTTCTTTCGCTCGTCATCAGCGCACCTGGTCGTGGCAGGGGAAAACGTGGAAGCCATTCGTAACATCAAGACCCGCTTCGAGGGTGACAAGCTGATCATCGAGCAGGAGGGCATTTCCATTAGCGGCTATGGGGGCAATATTCACGTTTCTGGTACCGGCAACATTTTCGTGGGCGGAACGATCAATGTCGGTGGACGCCACGGCGGCGTCACTATGCAGTCCAAGGGGCGAAGCATCGTTGGAATCGCATTGCCTGAAGCCCCCAGTATCCGCATCAAGGGCAGTGGCGACGTGACCCTGTACGACCTTCAGCAGACCGTCCTCGATCTAGGCATCCAAGGTTCGGGCGATATCACGGCCTTTGGTCGCGTGGGTCTTCTGGACGCCGAGATAGCCGGTTCGGGCGACGTGGACGCCAGCGAGCTGGTCGCTACGTCCGCCAAACTGTCGGTAGTCGGCTCCGGTGATATCGACGCCTATGTCAGCGACTCAGTGAAGGCACGCGTGGCGGGTTCCGGTGACATCGTGGTGCGCGGTAACCCGCCGACCCGCGACCATTCCGTTGCCGGCTCAGGCGACATCAAGTTCAAGAAGAAGTGACGCTCCATGAAGAATGACCAAGAACGAACCGAGCTGTTGCAGCAGATCGACAAGCTGTTGACGGCAGTGGATTCGATGCAAACCTGCCTCGAAGCGCCCGAGGCCACAAACGCCGATGGCAGCTTTGACATTGCTCGCACCAACTTGCGTATCACGGCCAACGAGGCCGCGCAGGTTGTCGAACGTCAGCGAGGCGCGCAGGAGCAGCGTGAAAAGTCTCGTCCAAAAGTAACGCTGGCCACGTCGTTACTTGCCGGCGCTGAAGCGTCTGAATGGCAGGCCAACAAGCTCAAAACTAATGGCGATGAGGCCGGTGCCCGCCAGGCCAGCGAACATGCCGTCACTCTGCGCCGGATGGCATCGGAAGCGGCGGTTACTGAACGCCGGCAGAGCATGCACCTTGTACCTACCATTGATTAGGAGTAACCCCATCATGGCAACCACCGCGAAAACCCGATCCGTCACGGCTCACGTCCCTGTGCAACTGGCCGAAAAGGTCGATTTGATGGCTGAGCGCCTGGAACGCTCCAAGAACTGGATCGTCAAGCAGGCTCTGGCCGCCTGGATAGACCAGGAAGAAGAACGTAGTCGCCTGACCCGTGAGGCATTGGCCGATGTGGATGCTGGTCGCGTGATCGATCATCAAGCTGTCCAGGCCTGGGCTGAAAGCCTCAGCACTGACACTCCGTTGCCGGTACCGCGCTGATGGAGTTGAAGTGGACAAGCAAGGCGCTTTCCGACATTGCCCGGTTGTATGAGTTTCTGGCGTCGGTGAATCAGCCTGCCGCCGCACGAACAGTGCAGCAACTCACAGCCGCACCTTCCACGCTGCTGGCCAACCCGCGCATTGGCGAACGCCTGGAAGAATTCGATCCACGGGATGTGCGCCGAATTCAAATCGGCCATTACGAGATGCGTTACGAGATAGTGGATTCCACTATCTACCTACTGCGCCTGTGGCACACCCGCGAAGACCGATAGGTTTGGCTGGGCCAGGAACGGAATACATCAAACTGGCGAGCCTACGACTGATCAGAAAACCTTAGCGTACGATTTTTTCCGAATTCTGTAGGCTCCCCTAATCCAAGGCCAACCTCCTGTGCTAATTCGCCCAGTCTAGGGGGCTATAGATCGCCAGTCATCAGTAGCTCTCTCAGTATGCTGAGATTTTTCCTGATTTCAACTTCTACCTTTCCAGAATAATCAAGTGCCTCAAGCGTATTCTTTGTTTGGTTCATTGCCTCTGCTATTATATCAATGGCAGTTTTTCTTGATGCTGCCATATTTTCTAGAGTCTGTTCCCCTGCATCTAGCATTGTTACGATATCTTGTTTGCTTAACTTATCATAATTCACGTTACGGAGTTGCTCTAGTATTAACTCTTGATCCGACATATATGCTCCTCTTTATTATTATCGATTTGTTGTTTATGATAATATTAATTATTTCATTGTTCCAGAAAAAACAGCTGGGATAGTGTATCATAAAAAATATATTTCGAGCGAATGGGGAAAGTCGGTCGAGCCATGCGCATAACCAATCCATGGCATTGGACGCACAGTATATCGTTACCGGTGGATAAATGAATTAACCGCTCAATCCACTAGGTTACGACGACGCAATCAGTTCGTGGACGGTGCGGTTTATCTATTACCCCTCTAGATAAATGAGCAGGGACAAACTTCGCCACCCAAGATGGCACTTTTTCTACCGGCATGGGTTTCGCAATACCATAGCCTTGCGCTACATCACAACCTAGGGAATCTCCGAACAAGC
>NZ_DIIQ01000005.1:0-48049 GCF_002420785.1 Pseudomonas sp. UBA5666
CAGGTAGGGGTTTTGTCTTTAGGCTGGAAAAAATGACGTACTCGTGTTTGTACCGTCAAACGAGCAACCGCCGTGGGCGAGCCGGGGCAGGCGCGCGACTGCCTACCCCACACCAACGCCTCGAAACATCTCTACAACCCCGCCCTCGACCCGCTCCGTGATATCGTTCCTCCCCAAGTAAACGCGCCCGAAAGAGACCTGCCGATGTCCAGTACCCACCTCCAGCCTGGCTTCATGATCGTCCACGGCAATCGCCCAGACGACCTGCGCAGCCTGGTGGTGAGCTGGATGCGCCGTTACCCTCTGGCGCCTTTGGAGAATGAAATCGCGCTGGTCCAGAGCAATGGTATCGCCCAATGGCTCAAGCTCGCCTTGGCCGAGGATCCTCTAGAAGATGACCAGGGCGGTTGTGGCATTGCCGCTGCCATCGAGATGCAGCTGCCGGGTAGCTTCATGTGGCAGTTGTACCGCACCGTGCTGGGCCGCGATCAGATACCGGAAGTGTCGCTGCTCGACAAGGCGCCGCTCACCTGGCGCCTGATGCGCCTGTTACCCGAACTGGTCGAGCGGCCGCACTTCGAGCCCTTGCGGCGTTTTTTGACTGACGACAGCGATCTACGCAAACGCTACCAGCTCGCCGAGCGCCTGGCCGATCTGTTCGACCAATATCAGGTGTACCGCGCCGACTGGTTGAAAGAGTGGGCCGCAGGGCGGCATGTGCTCAACACTGCCCGCGGCGAACGCAAGCCATTGCCTGTCGACAACTGCTGGCAGGCAGAACTGTGGCGTGCCCTGCTGGAGGATGTAGGCGAGGAAGGCATGGCCCAGAGCCGTGCCGGCGTACACCAGCGGTTCATGGCCTGCATCGACGACCTGGAGCAGGCTCCGGCAAACCTGCCCGCACGGGTGATCGTGTTCGGTATCTCCTCGCTGCCTGCCCAGACGCTCGAAGCGCTGGCCGGTCTCGCCCGTTTCAGCCAGGTCCTGTTATGCGTGCACAACCCTTGCCGCCATCACTGGGCCGACATTGTGGCCGACAAGGACTTGCTGCGGCACCAGTACAAGCGTCAGCAACGCCGGCCCGGCATGCCATTGGAACTGGATGACCAGTCGCTGCACCAACATGCGCATCCCCTGCTGGCAGCCTGGGGCAAGCAAGGCCGCGACTACATCAACCTGCTCGACAGCTACGACGACCCAGGCAGTTACCAGGGTGTCTTCAGCGATGGACGAATCGACCTGTTTACCGAAGGTTCACCCATCACGCTGCTCAACCAGCTACAGGACGATATCCTTCAATTGCGTCCGCTGGCCGAATCCCGTGAGCAATGGCCGCCGGTCAATGCACGCCGCGACCGTTCGGTGCGCTTCCACGTTGCGCACAGCCCGCAACGGGAAGTCGAGATTCTCCACGACCAGTTGTTGGCCCGCTTCAGCGCAGATCCCACGCTGCGCCCACGTGACGTCATCGTCATGTTGCCCGACGTCGATAGCTACGCACCGCACATACGGGCCGTCTTCGGCCAATTGCAGCGCAAAGACCCTCGCTACATCCCGTACACCTTGACCGACCAGGGCCAACGTGGCCGCGAGCCGCTGCTGATCGCCCTGGAGCACCTGCTCAAACTCCCCGAAAGTCGTTTTGCCGTCAGCGAAGTGCTGGACCTGCTGGACGTACCGGCAGTGCGGGCTCGGTTCGGCATTCGCGAAGGTGACTTGCCAACCCTGCACCGCTGGATCGAAGGTGCCGGCATTCGCTGGGGGCTCAATGCCGAGCAACGGGCCAGCCTGGGCTTGCCGGACGGGCTCGAGCAGAACTCCTGGCGCTTTGGTTTGCGGCGGATGCTGCTGGGTTATGCCGTGGGTGTGGGTGATGCCTGCGATGGCATCGAGCCTTACGACGAGATAGGCGGGCTGGACGCTGCACTGATTGGGCCGCTTGTCGCGTTGCTCGATGCGCTTGAAGTGGCGTGCCAAACCTTGTCTTGCCCGGCCAACGCCGGCGAATGGAGCGAACGCCTCAATGCCCTGCTGCACGTCTTCTTCCTGGCCGAGGATGAGCAGGATGAGTTTCTGCTGATCCAGTTGCAGGACCTGCGCGAATCTTGGCTGGATGTCTGCGAAACCGTGGACCTGCAAGACCCACTGCCGCTAACGGTGGTGCGCGAAGCCTGGCTGTCGGGCCTGGACCAAGGCAAATTGTCCCAGCGCTTCCTGGCCGGCTCGGTGAACTTCTGTACGCTCATGCCCATGCGCGCCATCCCGTTTCGCGTGGTCTGCCTGCTGGGCATGAATGACGGTGATTATCCACGCGCGCAGCCACCGCTGGATTTCGATCTGATGGCCACCGATTACCGCCCAGGTGATCGTTCGCGTCGGGAAGATGATCGTTACCTGTTGCTCGAAGCCGTACTGTCGGCCCAGGACCAGCTCTACGTGAGTTGGGTGGGGCGCAGTATCCGCGACAACAGCGAGCGGCCTGCCTCGGTACTGATCGGCCAGCTTCGCGATCACATCGCTGCGGGGTGGCAACTGGCCGATGCGCAAGCCGATGTCAAACACGATCCGGGCCAGCAACTGCTTCATGCCTTGACCCAGGAACACCCCTTGCAGCCCTTCAGCCTGCGCTATTTCGAACAGGGCAGCGCGCTGTTCAGCTACGCACACGAGTGGCAAGTGCTGCACCAGGCCCACAGCGATGTCCCACACGACCTGGCCGAGCTGCCGCCCTATCAGGATGATGAGCCGCTGACATTGAATCAGCTGGCCGATTTTCTCAGGCATCCGGTGCGGCATTTCTTCAGTCAGCGGCTCAAGGTCTATTTCGAAGCGCTCGAAGCGCCCACGCCGGACGAAGAGCCTTTCGTACTCGACGCCTTGCAGCGTTATGGTGCAAGTGAGGCGTTACTCGGCGCAGCCTTGAGCACACCCGAGGATGTTCCGCGCGCCCTGCATCAGCAGGCACGTCGCCTGCAGGCCCAGGGCTTGCTGCCCTTGGCCGGTTTTGGCGAACTCTTGCAGCATGACCTGATCGAGCCGCTGCCCGACTTGCTGCAACGCCATGGGCAGTTGCTCGAGCGCTGGCCGCGGCAGGTTGAGGGTGCACTGCCTGTGCATTTCGAGCACGGCCCCCATCGGCTGGAGGGCTGGCTGGGTCGCGTGTTCCAAGGCGATGACCAGAGCGTGCTGAGCATCAACACGGTCCCCAACACCATCAGTGCAGGGCGCAACAGCCTAAAATGGCATCGCCTCATCGCGCCGTGGGTGACACACCTTGCCGCCTGCGCGGCAGGTTACGCCTATCACAGTGCGCTGGTGGCCAGTGACGTGACCCTGCTACTGGCGCCTGTTGACCAGCAAGCGGCAGCGGACCTGTTGGGAGAACTGCTGGTGGCACGACAGGCGGGCATGTGTGCACCGCTCCCGGTGGCGCCCAAGACGGCATTCGCCTGGCTCGCCCAGGACGATCCGGACAAAGCCATGGCTGCGGCCGCCCGTGCTTACGAAGGCGACGAACGCACCAGTGCCGGCGAGCGCGGTGAAAGCGTTGCCCTGGCCCGACAGTTCCGCGATTTCGCCGCGCTCACGGCCGACGAAACCTTCGTGGGGTGGTGTGAGGCCTTGTACCGCCCCCTGTTCGACGCCCCCTGGCAAACCCTGGGCAACCCGGAGAAAAGCGCATGACCCAGGCTCGGCCACTGGCCCTGAATTTTCCCTTGCACGGCAGCCAGCTGATCGAGGCCAGCGCGGGAACGGGCAAGACGTTCACCATTTCAGCGTTGTACCTGCGCCTTATCCTCGGCCACGGTGGCGAGCAGGGTTTCGAACGAGAGCTGCTGCCGCCGCAGATTCTGGTAGTGACGTTCACAGACGCTGCCACCAAGGAGTTGCGCGAGCGTATCCGGACTCGGCTGGCTGAGGCGGCGCGGTTTTTCCGCGGTGAACTCGAAGCCGTCGACCCGCTGCTGGCGCAATTGCGTGACGATTATCCACAGCACGCGTGGGCCAGCAGTGCCGCCCGGCTGGAAACCGCTGTGCAGTGGATGGACGAAGCAGCCGTATCGACCATTCACGGCTGGTGCCAGCGCATGTTGCGTGAGCACGCATTCGACAGCGGCAGCCTGTTTACCCAGACCCTCGAAACCGACCACAGTGAACTGCTGGGGCAGGTGGTGCGCGATTACTGGCGACGTTTCTGCTACGGCATGCAAAGCCAGGCCCTGACGTGGGTGCGTAGCCACTGGGTCAGCCCTGCCGCGCTCTTGCCCCGCATTCGCCCGCTGTTTGGCAGGGTGCGTGCCGCCCACCAAGGGCCCGAGCCCGAGGCACTGATCCTTGAGGCGTTGCAGGCCCGCGACGAGCAGCTGGCCCGGCTCAAGGGGCCCTGGGCGGTCTGGGTCCAGGAGCTGCGACAGCTCTGTCATGACGCCGTGGCCGCCAAACAGGTAGACGGCAGGAAGATGCAGGCCCGCTACTTCGAACCCTGGTTCGACAAATTATCCCAGTGGTGCAACGACGAACAGTGCGTGGAACTTGACCTGGGTACAGGCTTCACCCGCCTGACCCCTGCGGGCCTCGCCGAGGCCTGGAAAGTCGGCGAGCCGCCAGCGCACCCTGCACTCGATGCCATGCAAACATTGCAACAAGACCTGCAGGCCCTGGCCAGCCCGGACGCAGCGCTACTCGAACATGCCGCCAGCTGGGTTTCGGCGCAGTTCGAAGTGGAGAAGCGGCGCCGCGCGGAGATGGGGTTCGACGACATGCTCCTGCGGTTGCAGCAGGCACTGTACAGCGAGGCAGGCGAGCGACTGGCCGGATTGATCCGCGAGCAGTTCCCGGTGGCGATGATCGATGAATTCCAGGACACCGACCCGATCCAGTACGGTATTTTCGAACGCATCTACCGCATCAGCGAGAACCACGGCGACACCGGCCTGTTCATGATCGGCGACCCCAAGCAGGCGATCTACGCCTTCCGGGGCGCCGATATCTACACCTACCTCGCGGCCCGTCGCGCGACCCAAGGCCGCTTGCACAGCCTGGACACCAACTACCGCTCCAGCGAAGGCATGGTCGCGGCGGTCAACCAGGTATTCCAGCAGGCCGAGGCGCGTCCCAGCGGGCGTGGCGCCTTCCTCTTTCGGGAGGCGGACGACAACCCTCTGCCCTTCGTTGCCGTGCGCGCCCAGGGCCGCAGCGAGCAACTGATGCTCCAGGGTCAGCCCTGCGCCGCACTCCAGTGCTGGCAACTCCCCAGCGACGAGCCGGTTTCGATGGGCGTTTACCGGCAGCAGATGGCCACCAGTTGCGCGAGTCACATCGTGGGCCTGCTCAACGCCAGTCAACACGGCACGGCAGGCTTTGCGCACGCCAATGGCCATTTGCGCCCGTGCCTGCCATCGGACATCGCCATCCTGGTGCGCGATGGCCACGAGGCGCAACGTATCCGCGCAGAGCTCGCTGCCCGAGGCGTGCGCAGCGTCTACCTCTCCGACAAGGACTCGGTGTTCGCCGCCCAGGAGGCTCATGACCTGCTGGCCTGGCTCAAAGCCTGCGCAGAGCCGGACTCCGAGCGCCTGCTCAAGGCGGCGTTGGCCAGCTTGACGCTTGACCTGTCGCTGCCGGCGCTTGATCGCCTGAACCAGGACGAACGGGTGTGGGAAAGCTGGGTGATGCGGTTTCGCGCCTACCGCGACACGTGGCAGCGCCAGGGCGTGCTGCCCATGCTGCGTCAGTTGCTGCATGACTTCGAGCTGCCGCGAACGCTCATTCGTCGCACGGACGGCGAGCGCGTGCTCACCAACCTGTTGCACCTGGCCGAGTTGCTCCAGCAGGCCGCAGGCGAGTTGGACGGTGAGCAGGCGCTGATCCGCCACCTGGCCGATCATCTGGCCAGTTCAGGCCAGGCCGGCGAGGAGCAGATCCTGCGCCTGGAGAGCGACGAGCAACTGGTCAAGGTGGTCACCATCCACAAGTCCAAGGGCCTGGAGTACCCATTGGTCTATCTTCCGTTCATCTGCTCCAGCAAACCGGTGGACGGCAGCCGCCTGCCGCTCGCCTGGCACGACAGCCAGGGCAATGCGCACCTGACCCTGACGCCGGACGCCACGCAGGTCGAGCGCGCCGATGACGAACGCCTGGCCGAAGACTTGCGCCTTTTGTATGTGGCGCTCACCCGTGCCCAGCATGCTTGCTGGCTGGGGGTGGCCGACCTCAAACGTGGTAATCACAAGCGCTCGAGCCTGCATCGCTCGGCCCTCGGCTACCTGCTAGGCGGTGGCGCCGAACTTGCCGATTCCAAGCAACTGACAGGCTGGTTGCAAGCACTGGCCGCTACCAGTGCGCACATTACCTGCCCTGGGCTTCCGGAAGCAGACCGAGCGCTCTACCACACGCCGCAGTTGCAGCACCAACTGGTCCCAGCCCGCATGCCCCGGCGCGCAGCGGCCGAACAGTGGTGGATCGCCTCCTACAGCGCGCTGCGGATCGGTGAGCAGGCACTGGGCGTCGACAGCTCGCTGGCGCAACAACTGCTCGACGATGAGCCCGTCGATACCCAGGTACTGCGCGAGGTCCCCGCGGACAGCGGAGACATCCACCGCTTCCCGCGCGGCCCAAACCCCGGCACGTTCCTTCACGGGTTGCTGGAGTGGGCCGGGCGTGAAGGCTTTGCCCAGGTACACGATAACCCGCAAGCGCTGGCCCGCACCGTGGGCCAGCGCTGTAACCGGCGCGGCTGGGAAGGCTGGATACCGACGCTGACGCAGTGGCTCACAGGCCTGCTCGACACACCGATGCCCGTGGCACAAAACGGCCTGACCGTGACCCTCAGCCAGCTCACCCGCTACCAGGTCGAAATGGAGTTCTGGTTTGCCAGTCACCAGGTCGATGCCCAGCAGCTCGACCGCCTGGTGGCCCACTACACCCATCCAGGGCTACTGCGCCCAGCCGCGCAGCCGACGCTGCTCAACGGCATGTTCAAGGGTTTCATCGACCTGGCGTTCGAGCTGGAGGGGCGCTACTACGTGACCGATTACAAATCCAATTGGTTGGGCCCCGACATTCAGGCGTATGACCCTGCCGCGATGCAGCGGGCCATCCTTGAGCATCGTTATGACCTGCAATACGTGCTGTACCTGTTGGCCCTGCACCGACAGCTGCGCGCCCGCCTGGCGGACTATGACTATGACCTGCATGTCGGCGGGGCCCTTTTCATTTTCCTGCGAGGGGCCAACAGCAGCGGGCATGGTATTTATCACGCCAAGCCCCCGCGCGAGCTGATCGAAACCCTCGATGCCCTGTTTCGCGGCGAGCACGCACCTGTTGCGCATGACCTGTTTGCCGGAGACGCCCCATGAGCCGAAGCCTCGTCGACCTGCTGCCCACCCCCCTGCAGGCCGAGCACCTGCTGGCCCTGGCCCCTCAACACCGCAGCAGTGACCTGCTGCAACTGCTCGATCGCTGGGTCGAACGCGGCTGGTTGCGGGCGCTGGACCGTGCTTTCGTATCCTTTCTGGAGACGCTTGCGCCGGGCAGTGACCCGCTGTTGCTGTTGGCAGCCGCCCTTGCCAGCCATCAACTGGGGCATGGGCACGTCTGCCTGGACTTGCAGCAGACCTTGGCCGAACCTGACTTCGCGCTCTCGTTACCGCCTGAGGGGGATGCGCTGACCGGCCCGCTGCTGTTGCCCTCCCAACTGCTGGCCGGCCTTGACCTGGACGCCTGGCGCCAGCGCATCGCCGCAAGCCCGCTGGTGGCAGCCGCCGATACGCCAGGGCAGCACACCCGGCCCTTGGTCCTCAGCGGCGAACGCCTTTACCTGCGCCGCTACTGGAGTTATGAGCGGCGCATCGACCGCACCCTGCGCCAACGCCTGACCCAGGCCGACGCCGTACCGTCAGACCTGACGAGGCGTCTGGATGCCCTGTTCGAGGGCGGCAGCCTCGCAGGGCAGGTGGACTGGCAGAAGCTTGCCTGCGCCCTGGCCACTCGCGCCGGGTTCAGCATCATCACGGGTGGGCCTGGCACCGGCAAGACCACCACCGTGGTACGCCTGCTTGCCTTGCTCCAGGCCCCGGCAGTGGAAGCGGGCAGGCCGTTGCGCATTCGCCTGGCGGCGCCCACGGGCAAGGCAGCTGCTCGCCTGACCGAATCCATTGGCCAGCAAGTCGAACGCCTGCATGTCAGCAGCGACGTGCGTGGCCATATCCCCACCGAAGTCAGTACCGTGCACCGCCTGCTCGGTAGCCGTCCAGGCTCGCGACACTTCCGTCACAATGCCGCCAACCCCCTGCCTCTGGATGTACTGGTGGTCGACGAAGCTTCGATGATCGACCTGGAGATGATGGCCAACCTGCTCGATGCCATGCCGCCAAAAGCACGACTGGTGCTGCTCGGTGACAAGGACCAGCTGGCCTCGGTGGAGGCCGGGGCGGTGCTGGGTGATTTGTGCCGGGATGCCGAGCAGGGCCGCTACTCCCCAGCGACCCAGGCATGGCTGGAGCATATCGGCGGGCAATCGCTGTCTGAAAGCGGTCTTGAGCCTGGTGATGAACAGCGCCATCCGCTGGCTCAGCAAGTGGTCATGCTGCGTTTTTCCCGACGCTTCGGCGAAGGCAGCGGCATCGGTCAGCTCGCCCGATTGGTCAACCGTCAGCAAAGCCATGCGGCGCGCGACTTATTGGCCATGCCGCCGCCCGACGTCCACAGCCTGGCCCTGAAACAGGAGCATGACCGCGCCTTCGATCGCCTGCTGCTCGACGGCCTGGACCGCGGCGCGGAAGGCCCCCAGGGCTATCGCAGCTACTTGCGTACCTTGGGCAGTCAGCGTCCGGCACTAGACACTCCATTCGACGACCCTGCCTGGGAACGCTGGGCCGCCAAGGTCCTGCACCGTTTCGAGGATTTCCAGCTGTTGTGCGCCGTGCGCCGTGGCGCCTGGGGTGTAGAGGGGTTGAACGAGCGGGTGGCGCGGGTGCTGCACAGCGCCGGCCTGATCGACAGCCAGCAGCCTTGGTACGAGGGCCGGCCGGTGTTGGTCACCCGCAACGACTATGGGCTGGGTTTGATGAACGGCGACATCGGTATCGCCCTGTGCCTGCCGGATGAGCAGGGCAAGCCATTGCTGCGCGTGGCCTTTCCCCGCAACGATGGCAAGGGTGGCGTACGCTTCGTGCTCCCCAGCCGCCTGAACGAGGTGGAAACCGTGTTCGCTATGACCGTGCACAAGTCCCAGGGCTCGGAATTCGGCCATACCGCACTGGTCCTGCCCGACGCGCTCAACCCGGTCCTGACCAAGGAACTGGTCTACACCGGCATCACCCGTGCCAAGCACTGCTTCAGCCTGGTGGAACCTCGCCAGGGCATTTTCGAGGAAGCCGTGGGGCGCAAGGTTCGACGTATTTCGGGGTTGATGCTCGAGCAGGTGTGAGGGCGACGCTCGTCAGCGCCGTCAGGCCTGGTTGCAGGCCTTGGTAAAGCGCATCACCGTGTCCTGCCCCATCATCAGTGGGGCATTGGCTTCGGTCACCTCGCGGATGTAGTCCCACAACAAGGTGATGCGCTTGAGCTTGCGCAGGTCTTCGCGGCAGTACATCCAGAATTGCCGCGTCACTTCCACTTGCTCGGGCAGCACCGTCACCAGCCGCGGGTCCTGCGCGGCCAGGAAACACGGCAAAATCGCCAGCCCGCGGCCTTGAAGCGCAGCGGTGTACTGGGCAATCACACTGGTACTGCGCAGGTGAGCCGTGGCCCCAGGGATCAGGTTGGCCAGGTACAGTAGCTCGGAGCTGAAGGCCAGGTCGTCGACATAACTGATGAAGGGATGCCCGGCCAGGTCGGCAACGGCCTGGATCGGCGCATGGCTGTCCAGGTATGCCTGCGTGGCGTACAGGCGCAGTCGGTAGTCGCACAGCTTGCAGCATACGTAGGGCCCGTGTTCCGGGCGTTCTAGGGCGATGACGATGTCCGCCTCGCGTTTGGAAAGGCTGATGAAATGCGGCAGCGGCAGGATATCCACTGAAATCGCCGGGTAGGCATCGACGAAGTGGCTCAGCTGCGGGGTGATGAAGAAACTGCCGAAGCCCTCGGTGCAGCCCATGCGCACATGCCCCGACAGCGCCACCCCCGAGCCGGATACCTGCTCGCACGCCATGTGCAGCGTGCTTTCGATGGCCTCGGCATAACTGAGCAGACGTTGACCTTCTGCCGTCAGCACGAAGCCGCTGGTGCGCGATTTTTCGAACAGCAAGGTGCCAAGCGCGCCTTCCAGCGAAGTGATGCGCCGCGAGACGGTGGTGTAGTCCACGCTCAGCCGTTTGGCCGCGCTGCTGGCCTTGCGCGTGCGGGCCACTTCGAGAAAGAACTTCAAGTCGTCCCAGTTGAGCGCGCTCAGGGATGTGAGGTCTTTTTGCATGATGATCCGGAATTTTTATGCGTTCTTGTAGGATGTTTGCACATCTATACTCGAAACATGCCCTCTTACGCCACCCCGCGTTAGCGACGGCGCTGGCGATCTCGTCCTGACAATAATTCCAAGGAGAACGCAGATGAACGCACCCCAGTCCCCTGACCAGACCAAGGTCGAGCAGGCCAAGCTGCTGATCGATGGTCAATGGGTGGAGTCCCGAACGAGCGAGTGGCGCGATATCGTCAACCCGGCCACCCAGGCCGTGCTGGCGCGTGTTCCGTTCGCCACCGCCGAGGAGGTGGACGCCGCCGTGGCAGCGGCCCAGCGTGCCTTTCTGACCTGGCGCCATACGCCGATTGGCGCGCGCATGCGCATCATGCTCAAGCTCCAGGCGCTGATCCGTGAACACAGCAAGCGCATTGCCCAGGTGCTGAGCGCCGAACAGGGCAAGACCCTGGCCGACGCCGAGGGCGATATCTTCCGTGGCCTGGAAGTGGTCGAGCACGCGGCTTCCATCGGCACCCTGCAAATGGGCGAATTCGCCGAAAACGTGGCAGGCGGTGTCGATACCTATACCTTGCGTCAGCCGATTGGGGTATGCGCTGGCATCACGCCGTTCAACTTCCCCGCGATGATCCCGCTGTGGATGTTCCCCATGGCCATCGTCTGCGGCAACACCTTCGTGCTCAAGCCCTCCGAGCAGGACCCGTTGTCGACCTTGTTGCTGGTCGAGCTGGCCGTGGAGGCCGGGGTGCCCGCCGGTGTGCTCAATGTGGTCCATGGGGGCAAGGCCGTGGTCGATGCCCTGTGCACACACCAGGACATCAAGGCGATTTCCTTCGTCGGCTCGACCGAGGTAGGTACCCATGTCTACAACCTGGCCAGCCAGCATGGCAAGCGCGTGCAGTCGATGATGGGCGCCAAGAACCATGCCGTGGTGCTGCCGGACGCCAACCGTACGCAAACCGTGAATGCCCTCGTAGGGGCGGCCTTTGGCGCTGCAGGCCAGCGCTGCATGGCCACCTCGGTTGCGGTGCTGGTGGGCAAGGCCCGCGAATGGCTGCCAGACATCAAGCAAGCGGCGAGCAAGCTCAGCGTGAACGCCGGCAGCGAGCCAGGTACCGATGTGGGGCCGGTGGTGTCCAAGCGGGCAAAGGAGCGTGTACTGAGCCTGATCGAGAGCGGCATCCGAGAGGGCGCCACCTTGGAACTCGATGGCCGCGACGTCAAGGTGCCGGGCTATGAGCACGGCAACTTCGTCGGCCCCACGTTGTTCTCGGGCGTGACCACCGACATGCAGGTCTATACCCAGGAAATCTTCGGTCCGGTTCTGGTCACGCTCGAGGTCGACACCCTCGATGAGGCCATCGCTCTGGTCAACGCCAATCCGTTCGGCAACGGCACCGGTCTGTTCACCCAGAGCGGCGCGGCGGCACGCAAGTTCCAGAGCGAGATCGACGTCGGGCAGGTGGGCATCAACATCCCGATCCCGGTGCCCGTACCGTTCTTCAGCTTCACCGGCTCGCGCGGCTCCAAGCTGGGAGATCTGGGGCCGTACGGCAAGCAGGTGGTGCAGTTCTACACTCAGACCAAGACGGTTACCGCCCGCTGGTTCGATGACGACAGTATCAACGACGGCGTGAACACCACCATCAGCCTGCGCTAAGGAGCACGTCATGCGTATCGCATTCATTGGCTTGGGCAACATGGGCGCCCCCATGGCCCGCAACCTGATCAAGGCCGGTCACGCGCTTGCCCTGTTTGACTTGAACAAGGAGGTACTGGCAGAACTCGGCGCCCTGGGTGGGCAGGTCAGCGCCTCACCACGCGAGGCGGTAGCCGAAAGCGACCTGGTCATCACCATGTTGCCGGCAGCCGCGCACGTGCGCAGCGTCTACCTCGATGACGATGGGGTACTGGCCGGGATCCGAGCTGGCACGCCCACCGTCGATTGCAGCACCATCGACCCACAGACCGCGCGCGAGGTGTCCAAGGCGGCGGCCGCCAAGGGCGTGGACATGGGCGATGCGCCTGTCTCCGGAGGCACGGGTGGGGCGGCGGCCGGTACGCTGACCTTCATGGTTGGAGCCAGCGACGAACTGTTCGCAGCGCTCAAGCCGGTGCTCGAGCACATGGGCCGCAATATCGTGCACTGCGGCGAAGTGGGGACGGGGCAGATCGCCAAGATCTGCAACAACTTGCTGTTGGGCATTTCGATGATCGGTGTGTCCGAAGCCATGGCGCTGGGCAATGCTCTGGGTATCGACACTCAGGTGCTGGCAGGCATCATCAACAGCTCCACCGGACGCTGCTGGAGCTCCGACACCTACAACCCTTGGCCTGGCGTGATCGAGACGGCGCCGTCCTCGCGTGGCTACACCGGCGGCTTCGGCGCCGAATTGATGCTCAAGGACCTGGGGCTGGCCACCGAAGCTGCGCGTCAGGCCCGCCAGCCCGTAATCCTCGGCGCCCTCGCGCAACAGCTGTACCAGGCCATGAGCCTGCGCGGGGAGGGTGGCAAGGACTTCTCGGCCATCATCGAGGCCTACCGCAAGCCACAATGATCAAAGGGTGCACGTCATCGTTGTACAGGGGGCGGCTCATTGCGCCCCCTGCGTCTGCCAATCAGGCGAAGACGAAGTACTTGCGCACCGTCTCGACCACTTCCCAGGTCCCCTTCATCCCTGGCTCGATCACGAACACGTCACCTGCCTTGAGGTGTTTCGGTTCCTCGCCTTCCGGGGTGACGATGCAGTAGCCATCGAGGAAGGTTAACCCAAGCTATAGTCCCAAAAAAATTTGGCCTACCTCTCTGCTGGACCGAGCTCAGCTATGCTGTGAAAACGAAAGTCGCCAACTGCATTGATCTCCGGAGTCAGCAAAATGCCTGTTTTCTTCGAACGATCCCATCGTGAGTACAGAGTGCTGAGATTGGATGCAACTGGTTTTCGACCGGTGTTGCCTGTAATCATTACAGACGAAGGGATACTTAAGGATTTTGCTCACTATATGTACTTGAATGGGCGTAAGAGCAGGTCATGGCAAGATAGTGCGACCTTTGCTGTGCAGCTGTTGTTGGAATATGTAGAAGCTAATCATCAGTTTTTTGATTCTCCCCAAATGCTGTTTAGATCGTTTTCCAATTCACTGTATAGTGGTACCGTGGAGCGGGGGTGCGATCCGTCTGAGTTGTGGTGGGAGCCAAGACAGCCAGATGATGCCTCCAAGATTATTTCCGCGATTACTCAATTTTCAGACTGGCTGGCTGCGCTAAATGAAGATTCTGGACTGGTTTTAAATACTTGGCGCAAAGCGAATCGTGCTGAGGAAAAACTTAATTGGGCAGCTTACGTCCATCGGAAGAATAATGCTTTTCTTTCGCATCTTTGGATAAAGCCACCTGATTTTTCAATGAGTAGGGAGGTCAGGTCTACTTCAATGATAGGCTTTGATCTAGAGCCTGCAAAAGATTTTCCCGAAGAATCGATTGATGCCTTTCTTGCGCAGGGGTTCAAGCTTCGGAAAAATGTATACAGTATTAGAGATATCTTAATCACTATGCTCATGCATTATGGCGGGCTAAGGTTATCTGAGGCGTTGAGCTTGTGGTGCGATGATGTCACAGTTGAGAAAGGTGAAGTTGTCGTTCGAATTTATCATCCTCAACTCGGATTAGCGCCTGGAAAAAAACGGATGAAGCGTCAAGCATTTCTGCGTGACAAGTATGGGCTGATTCCTAGAAATCTACTGGTCAAATCGCAGGATTCTTTGTTTTTGGGTGCGAAGGGTAGGGCGTTTACTGATCGTCAGCGCATGAGTTTTGAAGTTTTCTTTCATCCCGCATTCAAGGCAGAAGTATTTGCGAAGTTGTGGAGTGAATATCATTGCATGCACAGAGTGAAACCTGCATTAGGTCAAGAGCATCCTTATGCATTCACTAACAAGCTTGGGCAGCCGTATTCACATACCGCCTACAGGAAAGCACATAGAGCGGCTGTAAAGCGCATTGGGTTGATCAGTGAGAAAATGTTAGGTACTACCCCTCATGGACACAGGCATTCCTATGGGCAGCGACTTGCCGCAGACGGAGCCACGGATCTTACGATTAAGTCAGCTATGCATCACTCGTCTATTGAATCAAGTGGAGTATATACTCAGCCAAAATCAACGCAGGTTCGCGCAACTCTGGCTGCTCTTGAATCGAAAATGGCATACAAGTATCTCGATGCAGATAGTGGCGATTAAGGTATGCGGAGTCTACTGGAGTAATTTAGGTTAGAGTCGCCACTGGTTTCCTCGGTGCTCTCTAAGTTCATGATCTAGCGTTTCTCGTGCTCTACTGGCAACAGTTGCATAATATATGCCGCACCGGCGTTTATGAGTATCTCCATGTAATCGAAAATACAACTCCGGCCTTCGTAATGCGTTGCGTAGATTTTTCGTCGGATTCGCTCCCGGTTCAGAATTTTTCAGTTCACATTTCGAGCGTAGTTGGCCAGTGCTGAGCGCATCCACTTAGGCATTTTGCATTCCATGAGCCTTTTGAACTCTTCAGCGCTGAGCGAGCTGACAATCTTGCTCGCGACCTGCTCATCCACCCCATTTTCTCCGAGATACCAAAAAGCGGTCAGGGCCGTCCCTATTGGCGTTCCAGCTTGCTGGAGTCGTTGGCGAGACGCATGGCGCAGCCTAACAACCGCGTTACCGATCTTGATCTCACGTGTCGTCCCGCTGGTGTAGTAAGTAGGCAGGACCTGCATCTGAACACTCAGCCCCAGTCGACGAACAGCTTCTGCACCATGGATCTGGATAGTCTCGCCTCTTGCCCTAGCGACGGCTTCCAATACAGAAAGCGGGTTGGCTCGAACCCTTTTACCCGTGTATTGGCTGTGCTTGGGACGCATGTAAACGCCGCGGGCAACGCGCTCCAGGGAACCCCTGAGCACCATTCGAGAAAGAGCTTTGTTTACCGCGGAGCGAGAGCCGGCTCGCTCGAATACGGCTCTAACAAAGGGCCTTCCCTTAGGCATACGCTTGATTCGGTTCGATATAGACTCTGCGATAGACACAGCTAAACCTATGTCAGACGAGTAGTGGACAGGTCCTCTGGCATGGAACCTTGCGGCGTTAAGCGTAGACGCCGTGTTCAATTCGTTCTAGAAGTGTCACCACTTGCTGATAGCCCGATCGACTTATCAGGATGATGCAAGGTACCTGATGACTTAGCCCGATCGCTGGTTTGTATAGCCATTGCGCGGCGAGCACTCGACTGCCAAGCACTCGCGTCGCCAGGTGCAAGATTTGCTCGCACCTTCCTTTGTAGCATCGGTGGACGATGCTCCAGCATCCCAGCGGTGAACTGGGGCAAAGCGCTAGTATCTGAGGATCGTTCATTTGCACACCTCAAATGTGAAAGCGTATCTCTCAACCGGCTAGTCGGCCAACGGGTTCCATTCTCTTGCCGGCTTGTGCGGCTATATCGAGGAACCTTCCTCGCGTCTGTGCCCGCCCTCGCAGAAGCTCTTGGGCGCTGCCTTCCTGTTCCGACTTGATACGCCACTTCTCAGTCTTTACCTTCCGCCGGCCTTTCAATGTCTCTCCTTTCCCTCATAGGTAGGGCCCAGGCGCAACCCAGCCAATGGGTCAGGAAGCGCAGAATTTGGTTGCATCAGACAGGACATCTCAGCCCATGCTGAAGGGTGCAGATGCCCATCCTCATCGGTCCGATGGCGTCACGCTGAGCTCCTCACGAACGCGCTGAATGATTGAATCCAGAGTGGCATCCTTGTCCATAAAAAGGTAGCACTGGGTCAAGATCGTCAAAGGATGGACATTCATGGCAGAGGCGAGCCCATGCACCATTTCGAGGGTAGGGCCTTTTCCTCCGGCTTCCAGTTGGCTGAGGTAGGTTTGGCTGCTGTGGCCACCGAAATCTTCTTGGTTAAGGTTGCGGGATTTTCTGAGCTGCCTCATTGCTTTCCCAAATGCCTGTTTCAGTTCCATTTTTTCATTCCTACAAAAGGAATGATGAAGCCGTCTTGAACGTCGGACATCCATTAACTATTGTTAATATTTTGAGGATTTTTCGATGTTCAAGACCTACAGGCACGCTGAACTCAGCTCAGCCGACATTTTCGGAGAACCTTCCAGTCGCCGCTGGAAATTTATTGAGCTGGAGCTGCACTACCCATGGTTTTACGTGGAGCTCGTGCGCGATTATGGTGATGACATCGTGGGCAGCATGCTGATGATCCCTACGGTACCGATACTTAAACAGATGCTTTCGGAGCTTGATGACTGCTCATGGATCGCGCAGGCACATCTGATGTCTCCTGGCCACATGAGAGGTGGGAAAGACTGGGTGATGGAACCGCTTCAGGAAGTGAGCATTGCTGAAGACGCCTCAGGGACGGAAGAGGGCTATATCTATAAGGTAGTAGGCGGGGCCTGCTACAGCATTCATCACTCGCCTCATCGAGAGAACCTCAAGGTCACAGAGATTATTTTTTCGGCTGATCGCGATCTGCGCGTGGGTGGATGAGTTAAGGGGCGTGCATTTTATTTGTCGTTACGATTCTTACGACTGCTTTGAAGGCAAAGCGAGTGCTTTAGCGTCATTCCCCTAGCTAAGAGTATATGGTACCTCTAAGCAGTATCATCATAACGGAGACGAGTTTCTGTATTTTTCGTCCTCACTCTTTGATCTCCTGTCGCTAAGCTACGGAGGTTTTCGCTCAGCAGTCAACTGGTTGCGTGAATCGCCCATGGGCTTTGGCCGTGGCTGACCCAATGGGCACCAGGTCGCGCTAGGCCAACATCCAGTTATGCATTGTTTTGAGGATCGGCGTCGCCATTTCCTGACGTATTCGCCCGCGATCCTCATCACTCATGTCACGCGCTTGGCGCTCGACCTCTTACAAGTCGCTGATCGAGTACAGCGCTTGTTCGGCCAGCTGACTTTTGTTAGCTACGTGCAGATCGAAAAACTTGCGACGTGCATGAGCCATGCAGCCGGTTTCAGCGATGCCTTGCTCAAAACCAGCTTTGTAACCAGCGAAATCATCGCAAACCAGCTTGCCGTTCCAGTCGCCCAGGAAATTGCGTGCATGTTCACCGGCACGGCTTGGGCTGAAGTCGTACACCACGACTTTGAGCGCCGAAAACGGTGTCGTGCTGTAGGCCCAGGCCCAAGCGTAGGCCCTGTAGGTTCACAAAAAAGGTGACATTAGGTGTTCAGTAAACTGGGAAAAACTGCCACTTCCTCTGTGAATCGGCCATGCGAAATTCACAAAATAACTGATAATCGCCTACCGCTCTCTCAGAAAAATTGACCTTATCTCTATTGTGAGGCGGGAGCAGTGAGTCGCTTCAACGATCTTTACACCAGGATTGCTAGCTTGTTTTCGACCGCGGTATACAGATCGACCTCCGCCTCCGGGGTTTTGATAGAGATGATCAGACTGTAACGAGCGGGGAGCGCGTACCGGTTGAGATTAGGCCGGGTTCTCCACCAACCCATTCCAGGAAACACAGCCAGCAAGCCACGGCTTGCGAGATCAGCAGCAGTGCCTTTCCAAATGTCTTGGTGAATGGACCCTTTGTGCCTGTATTGGCCCCCGAGGAGCCAGTCGGGATCCTTCGGCGCCATCCCTTCATTCACTTGCTCAGCAGCCGCATTTACGCGCCCCACAAAATCATCAGGACCTTCCAAAGGCCGCTTAACATCGAATCGTAGGCGGTGCGATGGGTAGTGATATTTGGACGCGGAGCCGCGAGCAGAGGGATTCGGCTCGACGAAATACGAAAGGGTGACCTTCATCTCCACCTCAGCACCTTGTAGAGCTTCAAGCTCGTCCTTTGGCCACGGGATGTTGTGGAGGTTCATCTCCTTCGTATCGATCTTCCCCTTACCTTTCTTATAAGGATAGAGCTGATCTTCCACCACCAAAGTCAGAGAGTTGCTCGCACTCCAAAGAGCACGCTCAAGACTCGGCTCTCCCCAGCCGGCATGTCGAATGAGGTTTACGTAGTCCGATTTCACTGGGCGAGCAGGAAGATAAGCGTCGCGCATAGCTTCCGACCAATCCGCTGAGTGAACAATCAGGGCGCGGACTGTCTCTGGACGCAAGGTCGGATACTGAACCAGAATTTGGGCCGCCATACGAGAGCACAATGCCGACGCTGCGCTCGTAGCGTTAAAGGTACAGAATCGTCTTGCCTCGAACTCATTCTTGGCGGTGAGCAAATTAAGGCTCGCCATCCCGGCTGCGCCATATCGGTCCTTGGCAGCATTGCCCCCCTCAAAAACCACGTCCGGTTTCAATGGCCAGGCACTTTCCCACGTAGCAGAGGTTGTGGTGAAGGGGCTGAGCCCACCCTCTTGCGCTATTGGTTCATAGGCAGTGGGTCTCGTGTCCATTTTACGGGTACAGGCACCCACTGTCAGAGCGTTCCAAGCCTGCCCCGGATCATGGATCAGGTTGGTGCTCAAGCTCGCGGGATAAAGCATCCAAGCGTTGATGTCGCGAATGTTCCCGGCCGATTGGATAAACAGCCTGGGGAACTCACCTTCGTTATCGGCATCCGCAGCCAGGCTATCCAGCTTTGAAGACCAGGAGGATGGGCGACCGCGGTCACGATAGTCCTCGGCGCTAACTGCTGAATTAAAGACCCTGGATCGATCCGCGTGGCTAATTTCTGGTCGCGCCACCCCTTCAGCAAAAAGAGATGCATGAAGCAGTGCGTTCCCCTCGTTCGCCCCATGGCTTGGAAGAAGCTTCACCGACTCAAGCCGATGATGAATGCTCACACGTTCAAGTGATGATAGGCAGTCGGTAAGATCGCCATAGGCTGCGAGGGCTGCCATGCCGGTGCCGTGGTTCTCCTCATCGTGCTTACCCCACTGAGGGTTAACGGTGTGAGTATCCTCTTCCTCGATCAGTCGACTGAGCAAGGGGTGGGCGCGATTGACACCAGAATCCAGCAAACAAATCCTGGGAGCGTGACGATTGACTGCTGGGAAATCAGTTCTCGCAACCAATTCATCCAGCCATTCGATTTGCTCTTCATTGGCCAAGTCATCGAAGCTGTCTGCGGTTTCTTTGGCTCGACGAAGCTCAGCGACACAGTTGAGCCCCATCACCGATTGCGAGAATTGGCGCTGGGAACCTTTCATCAGCACCACAGTTCGTTCGGGAAAATCAGCTCGTGCTTCGCTGACTACGCATCCACTACCTTCGACGATCTTAGTGAAATCGTTAATAACGGCCTGGCGCGCACCTCGTACCGGAAGCCACACCTCCCACCAAAACTCTTTTGATTTGTCGTCCGGCAGCAAATCTGGATCGTCTGTCCATAACGCTTCCAACTCGGCGTTGCGAATCGATTCGATCGTGTTGACTAGGTTACGGTGGTCTCGGGGATTACCATTCTTGTCCTTCTTCTCCTGAAGGTACTCCGTAACGATCCTCTCAAAGTGGTCAAGCTTGCCATCGGGGACGAAGACGTTGGCAATGGTCTGGTCTCCCTCTTGGCGTACGCTGAGGAGTTCGATTTTCTTGCGCTCATCACCAAGGCTTTGGAAAGCCATTTCCACATCGGGCTGACCGACGAACTGGATTTGCAAGCCCAAGCCGCTTTCAACATCTATCCCCTGTTGAAAGTTCTTAGCTGCTTCGGCCATTGGCTTCAATGCGTGCAGTTGATGCTGAAGTGACGCACCATGCTGCTGCCTTGGCAAATCTGGGATCTGCGGTTTTACGCCACCCTTAGAGGCATGTGCCGTGAAATCTCTCGGCTTAGAATTTTTTGGCAGTATTAAGTGTTCACGCTTTGCGTTTCTTTTGTCCGGCATGGCTCGCTGCTACGTTGTTTTGCCAATTTCTGGCTGAGCAGTTGGCGGTCCATCAATGCCTTGCCCAGCGTCTGTCCTTTGACGCGTTCTTCATCGTGCATAACGGCATCTTTGATAGCGTCATCCACCGCCCGCCGGATTTCGGCATAGCTCAAACCTGCAGCCTTTTCCCCAATGGCCTTGGTTGAAAAAGGTTTAGGCGCGAAATGTCCAAGCCGCGAACGAATAAGACTCGATGCTTGTTCAGCAGTCGGTAAGTGATACTCGATGACGTCATCGAAACGACGAAATAAGGCGTAGTCAAGGATCTCGGGGTGATTAGTCGCGGCAATGATTAGGCTATTTGACTGGTCTTCTTCGATCATCATCAAAAAGCTATTGAGTACCCGGCGTATCTCGCCAACATCGTTTGGCATTCCACGCTGGGAACCAATTGCGTCGAACTCATCAAAAAAATAGACACCACGGACTTCAGCTATGGCATCAAAAACCTGCCTCAGCTTCGCCGCAGTTTCACCCATAAACTTGGTAATAAGCGTGTCCAAACGGACAAGAAAGAGCGGTACCCCGAGCTCACCAGCAAGAGCGGATGCAGTCATGGATTTACCCGTTCCTGGGGGGCCTACCAACAGCACCTTCCTGCGAGGAGAAAGCCCATGCTCTCGTAGACGAGAAAACATTCGTTGCTCTTTCAGCACTCGTTGCAACTGAGCTGATGCTGCGTCGTCGAGAACCATTTCAACGAAACGATCTTTTGGGTAGGTAACGCTCAGCAAGCCCGCCATTTCGCCGCGAGGCTTGGCAAGGGGTGTGGGGCTATTGCGTCGACCTTCAAGACTCACGCTGCTTTTAGCAGCATCGATCATGTCGCGCAGATCGGTCGCGAGCTTGCCATGGCCCGATTTAGCTTCGCGTGCGGCAACCTGCATCGCTACGGAATAGAACTGACTGTCATCCCGTTCGATGTGAGATTTCACGAGCGCTTTGAGCTGTTCGGCGCTGGCCATTTCTGTTACCTGATCTCTGCAAAAAAATGCCCAATCCGTGGCTATGGCGACGACGCGGTGCTCAGGATAGGAGGGACTCAATGACTCGCATCCTGCTCGCCAAAGCAGGATTACGTTATGCCACCATGGTAGCAGTTAGAGTCAAGGGAGACGACTCTATTCCTATGAGCGGTGTCCTGATTTGAGTTTGAGGGATCGCCCCCATTCAGACCTCGTCTGAGGATCAGGAGCACCAGGATAGGCGTCAAGGAGGTGGTCATTTTGAGGTGGACTATGCTGACCAGTTGCTCTCAAATCTAATCGTGAGGTCCTCCATGGCAAACCCCAATCTGCTGGCTCGATTCAGAGATGAAGTCCTTTTGGCTGGGCCTGAAAGCACCCTACCTAGCAACCTATCTCAGTTCTGGCTTGAGGAGCTCCAGAATCATCTGGAGAGGTATTTCGACGGTTTGAACTCGGAGTCGGATGCAGAAGAGAAGGATCTCGACATCTCCCTCCCACTCGCAGCGATCATCCACATCTTGTTCGCAAAGAATGGTGGGGAGGAGATATCCGAGAGCTCTGAAAAGCTGTACGAGTATTTCCAAGACTACCGGCTCGAACTGGCCCTCGAAGAGATTACGCGCAAGACTCATGTGGCTGCCGAGGCTGCAACCATTGAGACCATCTTCACCAACCGAGACGTCCTGGTGGAGCAAAGCCCCCTCCTTCAATAGGTACCTCCACCGATGCCATCGCCGGCGGGCACGCTCCGAGGCATTGAAGGAATGCATTTCACGGCTGCCGAGATCAGTGAATGAAAGAAATTGCTGCGCCGATGTTCGATCTAATCGCTTTGTCGCTTCCACGAGGGTTGGGGTTTGGAGACAGCCCGCCAGTAGGGGCATGGCTTAGTGAGGACGGACTTTCTTGTGCCGCTCTAACCCGAAATATCCAGTCCGGCAGCTTCGGAGTAGTCACCTTACGGCGTCGTGTCGATAGCGTGTGGGTGCTCCTCAGCCATGGTGAGTGCACCGCTCGCGAGTCCGAAGCCCGCGCCTCAATTAGCCATTTTCTCAATACCCAAGCCCATCCGCTTCCACTCCCCTCAGGCGAACGACGACGTGCTCCTTTAAGCAGAATGGGTAAGCGCGCACCAAGCGTGGTGTTCAAATCACTATTTGATCCAAGCCGCCGTATTGGGGCGTGGGCGCTCAATCAACTGTATCTCGCACTGCCATCTCCAGACAGAAATTGGGTTCCCGATTGCCAGACTGAGAATTTTCACACCCGCCTTTGGGAGGCCCACCTATTAGCGATTTTTCGTGAGCAGGGACTCTTGGTCACCCAGCCTAAAGAATCACCCGATTTTCATATCGAGAATAGGCTGGGAGGTGAGGCCTGGGTTGAAGCAGTGACAGCCAACCCGGAAGAGCGGTATGAGCATTTTGGCGCCTCGCCGGTCCCCCCACCAGCTGACCGACATGAGCGCTTCTTTGGAGCGGCTGCAGAAAGGTTTGCGAGGACCATGCAAAACAAATTGGACAAGCGTTACGAATCCCTACCGCACGTGGAGGGTAAGCCGCTCATTCTGGCCTTAGCCGATTTCCATGCACCCAGTTCAATGCTGTGGAGCAGGGAGTCGCTCATCAGCTATCTCTATGGCTTTTCAGTTCACTCATCTGCGCATCGTGGAATGCAGCTGATAACTGTGGAGGAAGAGACATCTCTGCTATCAGGGCGCCCCAACGGCCTATTTACGCTAAGGGAAAATGCCCATCTTTCAGCGGTCATTTTCACCAATGCCTGCACAGTCCCAAAGCTCAGCCGAGTGCCGATTTCAGGTGGAGCTCATCTAGACGGGTACCGATACTTGCGGTTTGGTGAGTTTTTCGACCGTTCTCCAGGTGCATCACGAGGTATCCCATTTTTGTTGGATGTAGCGTCCAGCGATTACGGTCAGCTCTGGCCGCAGTATGGCTACGAGCCGTGGTCTGCTGAAGTGGAGGTCTTCCATAACCCTATGGCATTACATCCGGTGCCTAACGAGCTGATACCAGAAGTCACCCACTGGAGAGAAGTGAATGGAAGAGTCGAGTGCGAATCTTTCTATGATGTATCAATACTCCGATCCAGGACACTCGTCCTGAGTGCTAACGCTAAGGTTCCGTCACTTGATGAGTTACTGACAGCAGCCAGTCCTCCCGAGCTCTGACGGCGACGGGGTGGATGCATCTTTGCCACGCAGGTAGATGAGGATTACTCAGCAAGCTACCCAGTAAGGGAAGGACATGAGCCCCCTGCGCAATCCACAACCGTTGAAGCGTCAGCTCTCTTCGGGTAAAAGAGTGACCTTCTTACAACGTTACAAAAGTGTCATCCTCGAAAGCATAGGAAGAGAAATGTCGACCCAAGGACTAAACCGATTCATCGGACGCAAGATTCACGCCGTGATAATGATGGCCCCACTAAAGCGGGAAATGATACGCCTCGGCATATGCACCGTCATGGCACTTGTTCTGAATGTGATCTTGTATACCGGCGTTGAAATAGACGGTACCATCAAGCCGTGGGCAGAAACGCCGATAAAACTATTCGCATCATCGATGTTATTCGCCTTCATGATTAAGGCTTTTCTGCCACTTCTTGGGTGGACAATTCTGAAAGCAGTTCTACTGAGTGCGAATAATGCTTTCAGCGGTATCCTGAGTTTTTTGGGAAACCAGTTCACAGGGGTCATGTACTGCACTGGAATCATCCTGGGATCTGTCACGATTAAGCAGTATATGATTTCTGGGGTTTTAGATTCAGAAATGGTTTCCCTGTCCGCAATCGTATTTTCTTCCGGGATTTTATATTTCTATGTGCTGCAATGCGCCATTCAAAAAACAATGAGTCCAGCTCTGCGTACACCAGCAGTACCGCGTTCAACCACTAGGCTGTGACTATTCCGCCTCTGGCGCTCAGTAGACGCTCGATCAGCTGAACTCTTACCCATGCATACGTAGCCATTAATGGCCAGGCTCGCCTTCGACTTTATGAAGAAGGCGAGCATCCGCGTGCTTGATTGCCTACCTCATTTGTTGGGTGAGGAATCAGTGCTGCGGATCGCAAACAGAAACCCCAAGCGCGCATGCGACGAGAGTATTTAGCCCATTTTCGGTATTAGAGAGCTTCGCAATTATCGCTTTTCAAGCACATACCCTACGCCCCGAAGCGTATGTATCAACTTGGTCTCGAAAGGGTCATCTATCTTGGCTCTGAGTCTTCGAATCGACACCTCAACAACGTTCGTGTCGCAGTCAAAATTCATATCCCAAACCTGAGAGATAATCTGCGTACGGCTCAGTACCACCCCGGTGTTACGCATCAAGTAGTGCAATAACGCGAATTCTTTGGTGGTCAAATCAATACGCTGACCGTCCCTGAACGCCCTGTGCCGGCTCTGATCAAGCTCCAGGTCAGCGACGCGAATGACCTCTACGGATGCGGGGTGATCTGACCTACGCATCAAGGCGCGCACCCGAGCCAACAGCTCAGGGAACTCAAATGGCTTGATCAGGTAGTCATCTGCGCCGTTCTCCAGCCCCCTGACCTTATCCGCCAGCCGGCTTCTCGCCGTCAGCATCATGATGCGGGAAGGGCAATTTTTACGGCGCAACAACTCAAGAACCTGCCAACCGTCCATCTCTGGCAGGTTTATATCAAGAATAATCAGCTCGTATTCGTGCTGCTTGGCCAAGAATAATCCATCTGAGCCGGTGTGGACGCAATCTACGACATAGCCACATTCCGTGAGACCCTGACGCACATACTCCGCAGTTTTTACTTCATCCTCAATTACCAGAATTCGCATGGGATTTTGTCTCGATATCACTGAGCAATTAACCGCGCACGCGCGCCGGCATTATTGAAAGGGATGGTAAATCAAAATGAGCGTGCCGGGGGTCAAATGACGGATTTGTAATTTCTAGGTAATACAGTTGATAGTCTGGCGGTATATCTTGTCGCGGTTTGGGTTTGACAGTTGCGGCCCTCTCTCCAGCAGGTGATTTGACCTTATGAAGTATTGGGTTATTTTCTTCTTCGTGCTGGCTTCGTTCCGCTCAGATGACGGCGAGGTCGCTCACATTGAGGAGACTGGTCATTGGTGTAGTCATGAACTTCACCGGCATGCGATGCGTACAATCGAACGCCTACTTGAATTCTAGGCAAAAAAAAGGCGCCCAATGGGCGCCAAATATCCACCTTTTACCAAAGGAGCACTTAAGCCACTCAAGGTGAATGCGTAATGCTCGTTTTACTAATAGGACCAGCCAATGATTAACTGGTCCAGTTAGCGAATTACAGAATCGAAAGCGGGTACTCGATGATTACACGAGTTTCATCCAGATCCGATTCGAAAGCAGTGGCACGCGTGGTTGCCTGGCGCAACCGGAAGGACAAGTCTTTTGCCGGACCGGTTTGCACAACGTATTTGACTTCGACGTCACGCTCCCAACGCTTCTGGTTGTCGAGCGGGTTGCCGTTGTCGTCGGTGCGCATGTAGAACTGGTTAGCGTTCGAGTAATCCGCGCCCGAGCCTCTGGCGTAGCGGGTCATGAACGTCAGGCCTGGAATGCCGTAGCTGGTGAAGTTCAGGTCATAGCGCAGCATCCAGGAACGCTCTTTCGGCGAGTTGAAGTCGCTGTACTGGATGGAGTTGTCGACGAAAATCGAGTCCGACTGACGCAGGTAGTCGAAATCGTCGTCGCCGTTGTTGCGTTGGTGCGACAGGGCCAGGGTGTGGGCACCGTAACGCACGCCGACCTTGGCACTCCAGATGTTGTTGTCGAATTCACCCAGGCGCTTTTTACCTTCATCTACAGCTTTGTAGTAGTTGAAGCCACCGATCAGCGCCAGATCGTCGTTCAGTGGGTAAACAACGCTGGTGCCGGCGTAGTACTGATTCCAGACGTCTTTCAGCTGGCTGGCGTAGACGCTCACAGTCCAGTTATCGTTGATCGAGTAGTCACCACCACCGTAACCGATCCATGGCGAGTTGACCGGGCCGCCATAGAAGGTCACGAAGTTGTCGTTCAGGTTGCTAGAGACCGGTTGGCTCATGGCGTGCAGTCGACCACCCTGAAGGGTGAGGCCTTGGATGCTGGTGTTCTCAACGGTCACGCCGCGGAAGCTTTCTGGCAGCAGGCGTGAGTCGCCGGATGCAACGACCGGAGTCGATGGGAAAACATCACCCACTTTCACGATGGTATCGAACAAGCGGACTTTGGCTGCGCCGCCGACCTTGGTGTATTCGTCGCGAGCTTCACCCTTGTTATCAACGGGCAGCACGTCGAAGGAGCTACGGCCGCCGTTGCGCCCATCACCGGTGTCGAGCTTGAGGCCGATCATGGCGAAGGCGTCAACGCCGAAGCCAACGGTACCCTGGGTAAACCCAGAGTTGAATTTGCTGATGATCGCGTGCGCCCAGGCTTCGGAGTAGCCGTTGGTATTGCCCTTGCCACTGTTGTAAGTGGGAGCGGTGCTGTCGCGGTTATCACGGTTGAAATAGAAGTTGCGGTTCAGCACTGTAAGGCTGCTGCCTTCAATGAAGCCTTCTGGCTTGTCTTCAGCTTGTGCCGAAATAGCATAGCTTCCAGACAGCGCAGAAACTGCCGCCAAATACAGTGGTACTTTGATTTTCATCCGATGCTCCTTTGATTCACGGCAGTTTTTATTATGTTTACCGGCGCGGGTGTCGTTAGTTGTTCTGACCCGGCGGCGCGCCTAGCGTAGCGCGAGCTCATATTTGCAGGCCAAAGATAACGGGAGGGTGATAGGACAATTACAATTTCGTCATCTGTCTGTTATTCGGCACCTTCGCACCGCGTGTTTGCCATCTCCGTTGCTTGTAACGAAATCATAGAGCCGGCTTGGGATTCCCAGTATTTACGGGCATTACAGGGCTTTCTTACGAAATTGTAATTTTCTAGCCACCCCTCTGATAGCTACCGCTCATTAGAGTGCCATCACCTAATCAAGTGGGGCTTGGCAGCTGTTTCGGCGTTCTCGCCAAGCTTTATCGAAGTTTGTGCACGAGGACCATCAAAGTGCCCCGGTATAACCGCAATGTCTTATCCAAGACCTCCATCTCGCCCTGGAAGATCGCAGCACTTTGTGCAGTCATCTCTGGATTGATGGCACCTGCAGCCCTTGCCCAAAGCATCAGCTTGCCCCAAGCGCTTTCGACGGCCATGGATGCCAACCCCAACCTGGCCGCAGCCAGGCAAGAGATTGGGATCGCTGATGGTGCTCGCAAGCAGGCCGGGCTTATCCCCAACCCCACAATCTCGTATGACGTGGAAGACACCCGCCGTAACACCAGCCAGACGACTGTCTCTCTCAGCCAGACCCTTGAACTGGGTGGTAAGCGGGGGGCTCGTGTTGACGTCGCCACATACGGGCAGACCGCCGCACAGCTGGAGTTGGACCGTCGCGTGAACGGTCTGCGTGCTGATGTCGTGCAAGCCTTCTACGCCGCGTTGCGTGCCCAGACTGGCCTCGACTTGGCGAAGCAATCTCTCGAGCTGACTGAGCGCGGTCTTCGCATCGTTGATGGCCGTGTTCGTGCTGGTAAGTCGTCCCCAGTAGAGGCGACCCGCGCCCAGGTACAGCTGGCCGAAGCCAAGCTGCAAGTTCGACGTGCCGAAACGGAAAAGACAACCGCTTATCAGCAGCTCGCTCAAATTACCGGGAGCTCGGTGACCGTCTTTGATCGCCTTGAATCGCCAACCCTCTCCCCGGGACTTCCTCCGCAGACTGAAGAGCTGCTGGCAAAGCTGGATCAGACCGCAGAAATGCGCCAGGCCGTGGTGCAGATCGACAAGAGCGATGCCTCGCTCGGTTCAGAGAAAGCTCAGCGTATCCCGAACCTTACTGTCAGCGTAGGTAGCCAGTACGACCGCTCTGTGCGCGAGCGGGTCAACACTGTGAGCCTGTCCATGCCGCTGCCGCTGTTCGATCGTAACCAGGGCAACATTCTTTCCGCTTCTCGCCGTGCAGATCAGGCCCGAGACCAGCGCAATGCTGTGGAGCTGCGCCTGCGTACCGAAACCCAAACCGCGTTGAACCAGTGGTCCACCGCCATGCAGGAGGTCGAGTCATACGACAAGACCATTCTGCCGTCAGCCCAACAAGCCGTAGAGACCGCAACCCGCGGCTTCGAGATGGGCAAATTCGGCTTCATCGAAGTGCTGGATGCCCAGCGCACCTTGATCGTCGCTCGTGGCCAATACCTCGAATCGTTGGCAGCGGCAACCAATGCACGTGCGCAGGTGGAAAGGGTTTATGGCGAAGTCGGCTCAACTGCCGGCGCTCGCTGAACGGGCCAAACATTTTCTTCGGCACCCAGCCTTGAACAAGCCGGTGCCTACGATCAGCAGGAGTAGCAATGGATAACAAACGCAAGATCGCCCTCGCGGTAGCCGCTGTGGCAGCCCTCGGATTTGGCAGCCTTGCCTGGAACAACAGTTCAGGACAGCAGGCCGCCAGTACCGCCGAACATGGCGCTAACGATGGCCATGGCGACGAAAAGAAAGCCGCATCTTCCGCCAAAGAGGAAGGTGATGAGGGCCATGGCGAAGAAGGCCACAGCGAAGAGGGCGGTGAAGAAGAAGGCAAGCTGACGCTCAGCGCCGAACAGATCAAGGCAGCCGGCGTTGCCCTGGAAGCTGCAGCGCCGCGTGACTTGGGTACAGTCGTGAGCTTCCCGGGCGAAATTCGCTTCGATGAAGACCGTACTGCCCACGTGGTTCCTCGTGTTCCTGGGGTTGTTGAGGCTGTCCAGGCCGACCTGGGTGAGACGGTCAAAAAGGGTCAGGTCCTCGCTGTAATCGCCAGCCAGCAGATCTCTGACCTGCGCAGCGAACAACAGGCCGCACAGCGTCGCGTCGAACTGGCGCGTGTGACCTTCCAGCGTGAGAAAGAGCTGTGGCAGGACAAAATCTCTGCAGAGCAAGACTACCTCCAAGCACGCCAAGCGTTGCAAGAAGCGGAGATCTCCTTGGCCAACGCCAAGCAGAAGGTCGGCGCGATCGGTGCCTCGGTTAACTCCGTTGGCGGTAATCGATACGAGCTCCGAGCTCCCTTCGACGCCGTGGTAGTGGAGAAACACCTGACCGTTGGCGAAGTCGTAAGCGAGGCGACCAACGCCTTCATCCTTTCCGACCTGAACCAGGTTTGGGCAACCTTCGCCGTCCCGCCTACAGATCTGGGCAAGGTCACGACTGGTCGTGCGGTGAAAGTCTCTTCGCCTGACATGAACGTCGAGGTCGAAGGGAAGGTGGGTTATGTCGGCAGCCTGCTGGGCGAGCAAAACCGTGCAGCTACTGTCCGCGTCACCTTGACCAACCCCAACGGCGCCTGGCGTCCAGGCCTGTTCGTGAACATTGCGGTCACTTCCCAGACCGATCGAGTTGCCGTAGCGGTCCCTGAGCACGCAGTGCAGACCGTTGAAGACAAACCTTCGGTATTCGTACGCACCCCAGATGGCTTTGACACCCGCCCGGTAAAACTGGGTCGCCGCGACAATGGGTACGTGGAAATCATCGACGGTATTGAAGCCGGCGCCCAGGTAGCAACCAGTGGCAGCTTCACACTCAAGTCCGAGCTCGGCAAAGCTTCTGCCGAACACGGTCACTGATGCGAACTGACAGGATGATTTCTCATGTTTGAACGTATCATCAGATTCGCCATCGAGCAGCGCATCGTAGTAATGATCGCTGTTCTGATCATGGCGGGTATCGGTATCTACAGCTATCAAAAGCTGCCCATCGATGCGGTACCCGATATCACCAACGTCCAGGTGCAGATCAACACTGCAGCGCCTGGTTACTCGCCCTTGGAAACCGAACAACGGATCACGTTTCCAGTTGAAACGGCCATGGCCGGTCTCCCGGGCCTTCAGCAGACCCGTTCCCTGTCTCGCTCTGGCCTGTCTCAGGTCACCGTGATCTTCAAGGATGGCACTGACATCTTCTTTGCCCGCCAGTTGATCAACGAGCGGCTGCAGGTTGCGAAGGAACAGCTGCCAGAAGGTGTAGAGGCCGTCATGGGGCCGGTATCTACCGGCCTCGGCGAGATCTTCCTGTGGACTGTTGAAGCCGAAGATGGCGCGGTCAAAGAGGACGGTACGCCGTACACCCCGACCGACCTGCGCGTGATCCAGGACTGGATCATCAAGCCTCAGCTGCGTAACGTCCCGGGTGTGGCCGAGATCAATACCATCGGCGGTTATGCCAAGCAGTTCCTGGTTGCGCCGGATCCAAAGCGCCTGGCTACCTACAAGCTGACACTCAATGACCTGGTCGCAGCGTTGGAAAGTAACAACGCCAACGTCGGCGCCGGCTACATCGAGCGTAATGGTGAACAGTTGCTCATCCGTGCACCGGGTCAGGTAGGCAATATCGAAGACATCGCCAACATCGTGATCACCAGTGTGGATGGTGCACCGATTCGCATCAGCAGCGTTGCTGACGTCAGCATCGGTAAAGAGCTCCGTACAGGTGCTGCTACTGAGAACGGCCGCGAAGTCGTGCTCGGTACCGTGTTCATGCTGATTGGTGAAAACAGCCGCACCGTATCTCAAGCTGTCGCCGCCAAATTGGCGGACATCAACCGCACCCTGCCAAAGGGCGTGGTGGCTGTGACTGTTTACGACCGTACCAACCTGGTTGAAAAAGCCATCGCGACGGTGAAGAAGAACCTGGTGGAAGGCGCGATCCTGGTTATCGCCATTCTGTTCCTGTTCCTCGGCAACATTCGTGCGGCTCTGATCACCGCGATGGTGATTCCGCTGTCCATGCTGTTCACCTTCACAGGCATGTTCAACAACAAGGTCAGTGCCAACTTAATGAGTTTGGGGGCACTCGACTTCGGCATCATCGTCGACGGTGCCGTGGTTATTGTAGAAAACGCGATCCGTCGACTGGCTCATGCGCAACATAAGCATGGCCGCATGCTCACCAAAACCGAACGCTTCCACGAGGTCTTTGCCGCGGCACGAGAAGCTCGCCGGCCGCTGATCTTCGGCCAGCTGATCATCATGGTGGTGTACCTGCCGATCTTCGCCCTCACCGGCGTCGAAGGCAAAATGTTCCACCCGATGGCCTTCACCGTCGTGATGGCGCTGCTGGGTGCAATGATCCTGTCCGTTACCTTTGTTCCTGCAGCTATTGCCATGTTCGTCACTGGCAAGGTGAAGGAAGAGGAAGGCGTGGTCATGCGCACAGCTCGACTGCGCTATGAGCCGGTTCTTCAATGGGTGCTGGGACACCGGAACATCGCTTTCTCGGCCGCAGTAGCCTTGGTCGTGCTCAGCGGTGTACTGGCAAGTCGTATGGGTAGCGAGTTCATCCCAAGCCTCAGTGAGGGCGACTTTGCGCTTCAGGCCATGCGTGTGCCTGGAACGAGCCTCACTCAGTCCGTCGAGATGCAGCAGCGTCTGGAGAAAGCGGTTATAGCGCAGGTGCCTGAAGTTGAGCGGATGTTTGCACGCTCGGGTACCGCAGAAATTGCGTCTGACCCAATGCCGCCAAACGCCTCTGACGCCTACATCATGCTCAAGCCTCAGGATCAGTGGCCTAACCCCAAGAAGCCACGCGATGAGCTGATTGCTGAGGTGCAGAAGGCCGCTGCGGGTGTTCCAGGAAGCAACTATGAGTTGTCGCAGCCAATCCAGTTGCGTTTCAACGAGCTGATTTCGGGCGTACGTAGTGACGTCGCTGTGAAGGTCTTCGGCGATGACATGGACGTGCTTAACAACACCGCCAACAAGATCGCGGCAGCGCTCAAAGCGGTACCGGGCTCGTCGGAAGTGAAAGTTGAACAGACATCCGGCCTGCCGGTGCTGACTATCAACATCGACCGCGAAAAAGCAGCACGCTACGGTCTGAACATCGCGGATGTTCAGAATTCGATCGCTATCGCCGTGGGTGGCCGCCAGGCCGGCACGCTGTATGAGGGCGACCGTCGGTTCGACATGGTAGTACGCCTGCCAGAGACCGTTCGCACCGACGTAGCGGGAATGTCCAGCTTGCTGATCCCGGTACCTGCCAATGCGGCTCAGGGTGCCAATCAGATTGGTTTCATCCCACTGTCCCAGGTCGCTAATCTGGATCTGCAACTGGGCCCGAACCAAATCAGCCGCGAAAACGGCAAACGTCTGGTCATCGTTAGTGCCAACGTTCGAGGCCGCGACCTGGGGTCCTTCGTTCAGGAGGCGACCGCTTCGCTGGATAAGAAGGTGCAAATCCCTGCGGGCTACTGGACGACCTGGGGTGGCCAGTTCGAGCAGCTGCAATCGGCAGCCAAACGCCTGCAGATCGTTGTTCCAGTCGCCTTGCTGCTGGTCATGACCTTGTTGTTCCTGATGTTCAACAACCTGAAGGACGGCATGCTGGTCTTCACCGGTATTCCATTCGCACTCACCGGTGGTGTCGTGGCGCTCTGGCTGCGGGATATCCCACTGTCGATCTCGGCAGGTGTTGGCTTCATCGCACTATCCGGCGTTGCAGTACTGAACGGCCTGGTGATGATTGCCTTCATCCGTGGGCTAAGGGAGGAGGGACGAACGCTCAGGCAGGCAGTCGATGAAGGCGCATTGACCCGTCTGCGACCTGTTTTGATGACAGCCTTGGTAGCGTCCCTGGGCTTCATCCCGATGGCCTTGGCCACCGGTACCGGTGCAGAAGTTCAGCGTCCATTGGCAACGGTGGTGATTGGCGGGATCCTGTCCTCCACCGCACTGACCTTGCTGGTATTGCCTGCCCTGTATCACTGGGCACACCGCAAAGATGAAGACGGCGACGAGGCCGAAGTGGTTAGCTAACAGCCTCCGCTAAAGAGAAGCCCACAACACGTGTTGTGGGCTTTTTTGTTTAGAGTGAAGTAGGTGCACTTACCTTTCAAAATTGTAAGTTTCTCGTCATGCCGGTGATGCCTATGCATTGCTAAGGTTACGCCCGAGAAGATTTGAATTTGAGAGGTTTTTATGAAAAAGCTAATTATCGCTGCTGCACTTGTTGTTTTCTCGGTGGCTTCGCAGGCCAACACTTTTTCCGAGAGCAAGCAGCTGCAATACACTAAGGAACACCAGACCGCAGTGGCCAAATACGCGGAGAAAAATGGCAAGCCAATGCCAGAGATCCAGGATTACAAATATGGCATGAAGATAGACGTTGCCAAGTTCGTACGTCAGTCGCAGGACCCCCGTACCTGCCAGGTTTACCCACGGTTGATGACCTTCGAGGACTCCCAGGGCACGCTCAAGACTGTTCGTTACTCAATGTATTCGCAATGTATCAGCAACAAGTAGTAATCGATTTGAACAGAACAATTAGAGAATTCCTAAATGCCAGGCAGTGCCTGGCATTTTTTATTACGCCCGATGCCTCCATAGGTTCGAAATGTTAACGCCTAGGCCCAGGCAAGCCGTGCAATAAATCTTAGCTAACCAACAGCGACGGCTCCCAACTGCAGAGGGCAATTGGAAGCCTTGACTCCAGAAGGGACGAGTTATGAAGAGTTTGCTTGAGCGCCCTGATGACCAAGCCGGGCATGAAGGTCATAGCCATGAGCATGGCGGCATTTTTGGCATGAACACCGAGCTGATTTTCGCGCTGATCTGTGGTGCTCTCCTGGGTGCCGGAGCCCTTGCTGGAAAACTTGGCCTGACTGATCGTCTGCCCCTGATTCTGTATGTGTCGGCCTACGTGTTCGGTGGATGGTTCACCACCAAAGAAGCGATCAACAACATCCGCAAGAAACGCTTCGAGATCGACTCGCTGATGCTTCTCGCCGCAGCCGGTGCTGCAAGCATTGGCGCCTGGGCGGAGGGGGCTCTGCTGCTGTTCCTGTTCAGTCTGGGGCATTCCCTGGAAAGCTACGCGATGGGGCGGGCCAAGAAAGCGATTGAGGCACTGTCCAAGCTCGCACCGGCCACCGCGATCGTACGCAGAGCAAATGGCACTGCGGAAATACCCGTGGAGCTGCTGGTTCCCGGTGACGTTGTCATCGTGCGCCCCAATGATCGCCTGCCGGCCGATGGTTTTGTAGTCGTAGGCTCCTCAAGCATCAACCAGGCGCCAGTGACCGGTGAGAGCGTCCCCGTGGACAAGCAGCCTGTCGCTGATGCCGAACTCGCCCGCAGCAAACCAGATGCCGTGGAGGCTACCTCGAAAGTCTTCGCCGGTACCATCAATGGCGAAACGCTCATCGAGGTTGAGGTAACACGGCGCTCCACGGAAAGTACCCTGGCGCGGGTCATCAAGATGGTCAGTGAAGCTGAAGTCAGGAAATCACCGACTCAGCGATTCACGGACCGCTTCCAACGTGTATTCGTCCCGTTAGTTCTGCTGCTGGTGGTGGGGCTGATGTTTGCCGGCATTTTCCTTGACGAGCCGTTCCGTGACTCGTTCTACCGGGCGATGGCCGTACTGGTTGCAGCCAGCCCCTGCGCGCTTGCGATCGCAACACCAAGCGCCATTCTATCGGGCATCGCCAGGGCAGCCCGTGGTGGGGTATTGATCAAGGGCGGTGCGCCGCTTGAAGAGCTTGGTTCCTTGAATGCCATGGCATTCGACAAGACCGGTACCCTGACCGAAGGGCGCCCACGCATCACCGATGTAATACCCGTGGGCGGTACGCAGATTGAGGATTTACTAAACGTCGCCATCGCTGTGGAGTCGATGAGCGACCACCCGCTGGCTGCGGCAATTGTGCGTGACGGTGAAGAAATGATTGGCACACGGCGCCGATTCCAAGCCAAGAACATGAGCAACATGATTGGTCGCGGCGTGCGTGCTGAGCTTGATGGGCAGTTCGTATGGATTGGCAAGGTCGAGATGTTCGGTACTGATGGTGTTCCCGCGCTGAGCAAAGCAGCCTTGGAGGCTGCAGAGCGTCTGCGTCAGTCGGGCCGCACTACCATGGTGGTACGTCGCGCCGACAAGGATCTGGGCGCTATCGGGTTATTGGATACCCCCCGAGAGGGAGCCAAAGAGGCGCTCCAAAAACTCAGAGAGATGGGCATCGGCCGTATGGTCATGATTTCTGGTGACCACAACCGGGTTGCGGAAGCGGTAGCAAGACAAGTTGGCTTGGATGAAGCGTGGGGAGACCTGATGCCGGAGGACAAGGTCAAAGCCATCAAGAACCTCCGCCTTAGCTCCAGTGTCGCTATGGTGGGTGACGGCGTGAATGATGCCCCTGCAATGGCCAACTCAAGCGTGGGCATTGCAATGGGAGCTGCCGGATCCGATGTGGCTCTGGAAACGGCTGATATCGCCCTCATGGCTGACGACATCAGGCAACTCCCCTTTGCGGTGGGGCTGAGCCGTCACACGCGGTCGATCATCCGCCAGAACCTGTTCGTCAGCTTGGGGATTGTGGCCATCTTGGTTCCGTCAACCATCATGGGTTTGAGCATTGGTGCCGCCGTTGCCATCCATGAGGGCTCCACGCTTTTGGTCGTATTCAACGCCTTGCGCCTGTTGGCCTACCGTAAAGTCGCCTGATCACTGGGTTTTGAAATGAGTCTGTGGCAGGGAAGCTGCAGCAGCGCTCAGTGTTGAAACACCTGAATTGATACGCATTGGAGACGTTGGTGCCCAACCGAGCTCGGCAGAAGCTTGGCCGAACTCGGACTTTAGTTTGAAGCTGCCACCAGCTGTTATTGGGGTGGTTGGATCGCACTGCTCTTGTACAAATTAGTGGAGGCAAGCCCGGTCAGGCTGTCGAGTACATAAGGCAGGATGCCGCCATTTTGGAAGTAGACGGCCTCAATGGCTGTATCGATGCGAGCCAGTAGCGACACATTCTGTTGGCTGCCATCGCGACGAGTGATGCGCAGAATCACGTCCTGTCCCGGCTTAACACCTTGCTCAATCTTCAGCAGATCGAACGTCTCCGTGCCATCCAAGTGCAAGCTGCGGGCGTCGTCACCAGCACGGAATTGCAACGGCAGCACTCCTAGGCCTGCCAGGTTGTTGCGATGAATACGCTCGAAGCTCTTAGCGATTACGGCGCGTACGCCCAACAGTCGGGTGCCCTTCGCAGCCCAGTCGCGACTGGAGCCGGTACCATATTCCTCGCCGGCGAAAATCAGTGTTGGTACGTCCTGTTCCAAGTAATGACGAGAGGCATCGAACAGTGTGGTCCGCTCGCCAGTCGGTTGCAGCAATGTGTATGGACCCTCATCAGCACCGCCGTCAGCCTTGACTGACAGCATCAAATTCTTCAGGCGCACATTGGCGAAGGTGCCGCGCACCATCACCTCAAAGTGACCACGTCGGGCGCCGTAGGTATTGAAGTCCTGAGGCTTCACACCATGCTCGGCGAGCCAGCGACCGGCGCTGGAATCCTCAGTAATAGATCCGGCCGGACTGATGTGATCCGTGGTAATGGAGTCTCCCAGAATCGCCAAGGCGCGAGCGTTGCGGATGGGCGTGCCGGCGAGACGGGTATCGAAGAAGTCTGGCTCAGCAGCGTAGGTCGAAGTAGGCCAGTCATAGACGTCACCGGTGGCGGAGACGATGTCATTCCACAAGTCGTGGTCGCGAGTGAGGTCCGCGTACCATTCCTTGTACAGATGCGGATTGGCGGCTTTGACCGACAGCGCTTTGATTTCATCGTTGCTCGGCCATAGCTCGTGAAGCATCACCGGAATGCCATCTGGATCGAAGCCTAATGGCTCGCTCATCAGGTCGCGGCGCGTGCTCCCTACCAATGCAAAGGCGATCACCAAAGGCGGGCTAGCCAAGAAGTTTGCACGTAGGTTGCCGTGGATCCGTGCCTCGAAGTTTCGGTTTCCGGATAGCACGGCACTGCACACAAGATCCTGGCCAACCACGACCTTCTCCAGTGCTGGGTCAAGCGGGCCAATGTTTCCAACGCATGCGCCGCAGCCGTAAGCGGCGATGTCGAAGCCGAGCTGGCTCAACGGCTCAATCAAGCCTGCATCCTGGAGGTAGGCGGTTACCACACGAGAGCCAGGCGTGAAGAGCGTTTTGACCCAGGGCTTGGCCTTAAGGCCGCGGCGTACAGCCTTGCGAGCCAGTAAGCCCGCGGCGATCAGAAGTTCTGGATTGGAGGTATTGGTGCAGGAAGTGATCGCAGCCACCAATACGTCATCATGCCCGATCTCATAGTCGTGGGCGATGCCTGCTGCATCATGAGCACGTACCGAATAACGCTCCTGAAGCTGATCAGCGCTCTTTGCATAGCCACCGCTTTTCGCATCCTGCTGCATTACTTCGTCAAAGCGGTTGCCAAGCGCGCCAAGATCGATCCGATCCTGCGGTCGTTTAGGCCCAGAAACACAAGGTTGAATACCGTCTAGGTCAATTACGATGACCTGGGAGTAGTCGATCGAGCCGTTCGCTGGTGACCCGAACAGCCCTTGCGCCTTGAAGTAACTACCTATGAGCTCGATTTGCTTATCACTACGCCCAGTCTGGGCGTAGTAGTCGAGCGTCTTCTCGTCGACGGGGAAGAAGCCGGTAGTCGCTCCGTACTCAGGAGCCATGTTGGCAATCGTTGCACGGTCGGTAGCGCTCAGCGAGCAAGCACCTTCACCATAGAACTCAACCAACTTACCGACTACCTTTGCGCCGCGCAGCGTCTGGGTAATCAGCAACACCGCATCCGTAGCGGTTACGCCAGGGCGCAGCTGTCCCTTGAGCTCGACCCCCACAACGTCAGGCATCAGCATGTACACGGGCTGGCCGAGCATGCCGGCCTCGGCCTCGATGCCGCCAACGCCCCAACCTAGAACGCCGATACCGTTGATCATGGTGGTGTGACTATCAGTACCAACCAAAGTGTCGGGATATCCGTGCCATGGTATGTCGCGGCCGAGATGAAAACGCCCGGCTTCATGGAGTACTTCTTCGTTGGTGAGCACTGGAGCCGCTACGTCGTCAGTAACTGGGCAGGGGACCTCTATGGTAGTGCACATGCCAAGCCGTACGGCAGCATCTGGATCCAGCTCGGATTGTCGCTACTGCCATGGGCCTTGTTTCTACCACTGTTGATCCGCAAGCGTGGATCGATGCAGCGCTTCGAAGCCTACCTCTGGCTGTGGGCCTTGGCGACACCAGTCTTCTTCACATTTGCAGGCAACATTCTGTGGACCTACCTGCTACCCGCGCTGCCAGCGTGGGCATTGCTGCTGTCTGCACGGGTCAGCGAAGTTGGCCCGAAGACCACCTGGGCTGCCGCTGCGAGCGCATTGGTGTTGCCAATCAGCGGTGCGGGCATCATCTACGCCGGGGTACTAGAGGAGCGCCCTCAGAATCAGCGAGATGTCGTTCAAGCTTGGCTCAATGTGCAGTCTGCTCATTCCGCTCCCTTGATCTATCCTGGCCGCCGCTCTTATTCGTCGGAGTTTTACAGCAGCGGGAAGTCCGAGAACCTCAAGGATTCTGCCAAGTGGCCGCGGGATGGCTCGTTCTACCTGTCCAGGCGCTTGAGAGATAGCAAGGATGGAATGCCTGCTGATCTGGCTTGCACAGCGATCACGGAAGCGAACGCTAGCCAGCTCCTGCTGTGCCATTGGAAACGCACCGAACAAGGTGCCGAGGGTCTGGCTGGAGAAAGCAATGTGGGAACGCCTCGCAAGAACGAAGGCTAAATTCCATGCACAAAAAAACCAGGTTTTACCCTGGCTTTTTTGTCGATTACTTTCGTCATTTGAAGTCCTATTTAACCGCCGATTAATTGTCGGCTTGTTCCTTACCATCCTTGCTTTCTTTCTTTTGCTCTTGAGCGACTTGTTGTTTGTTCTGGTCCGAAGAGTCATCGCTCCATAGGCGAGCCTGTTCGGTTCGGAAGTTCTCGTTGAACTGTTTCGCTCGCTCGAAGCCGCCTTCAGCGTAAGCGGTACCCATGAGACCCAGCAGCAGGCTGCCAATAGCGATAGATTTGACAAATTTCATTGTGAACCTCGGTTCATACTAGGCCTGCCTGAATAGCGGCCTTTGTTGGTTTGTAGTTTAGGAACGCGAAGCTAACGACAAGGTGAGTCAATAATTACAATTCCGTAATTTTGGCTGCAGATAGGATGCGTTAAATCCTCAAATCTGGAAGGATCATGTCTATCTCGGCACTGTCGAGGGCGACTTCGAATTTTATCTTAAATTACAATTTTGATATCTAGCGCGTTAATTCAGCGCGGCGTTGTTGGCCGCCCTAGGAGATAGCCATGAATGACATAGAGCCCTGGGCAGTTGCTATCGGTGACTTTCGCCGCTGCACTGAAAAACTCACTGTCCAGCTCGATGAGCTGACCTCGCAGACGCGCACCTCCAGCGCTGTTCTGGAGAGGTCGAACGAACTGGTGGAGCAGGTGGGCGCTGTCGGCCGGCAGATTCAGGAGGAGGTGCGAAAGGCGGAGAAGGCTTGGTCGAACGCGGAAGAGGTTGCCTTGCGCGCCGCTGCTTCAGCGTATTCAGCTGCATGCCGGGGAGTCGACACCGCCATCCAGCCACTGATCTCGGAGCTTACAGCAGCGACAAAGGCTGCGGATGCCTCTATCCAGGAGCTCAAGCGTGCTCCGGTGCTGGCCAAGCGTTATGTGATGGTGGTCGCCACGGCGTTCTTCATTCTCGCGCTGATCTGTGTCTACTCGACCATGCGCCTGATCGATGCCGCCGGCAGCGTAAGTGCTCAAGAGAAAGTGAATGCTCAGTACTTCTCCCACCTGTGGAAGAATGCCAATCCTGACGAGCAGAAGATCATCAAGTCGGTGATTCTGCGGTCGCCCATGGACCCTGTGGTCCTCCGGCACTGATGCATTGAGGCAAACAAAAAGGCCCGTCGATGGACGGGCCTATTCATGTCTGCGCGGTTTAAGCAGCGTTCATTGCCGGCTGCATCAACTGGGCTGCAGGAAAGTGAAGGTGGAACCAGGTGAAGTTTTCTTCGGTCACCTCCACGCTCGCCGACCCTTGGTGCAGGCTCATGATCGACTGCACGATGGCCAAGCCAAGACCGGTACCGCCTTCGCTCCGTGCTCGGCTCTTGTCCACGCGGTAGAACCGCTCAAACAAGTGCGCATGGTGTTCCTTGGCGATCCCGCGGCCGGGGTTTCCAACACTCAACGTCGTACCGCTCGCACTATGCTGTACCTTCACGTAGACCGTGCGGCCGCGAGGGCAGTAGCGGATCGCATTCGACACGAGGTTCGAGACGGCCCGTTGAACCATCAGACGGTTCCCGCGTACCACATCATCACTACCAGAGATCTGCAACTGGATCTCGCCTTCCTCTGCCGAAATGCTGAAGAGGTCGCACACGCGCTGAACCTCGTCGACCAGGGACACGGGTTCGAATTCCACCATGGATGCTGGGTGACTGACCTGGGCCAAGAACAGCATGTCGGAAACCATGCGGCTCATGCGGTCCAACTCTTCTGTGCACGACTCCAGAACCTCCCGGTACTCGGAAAGTGATCGCTCTCTGGTCAAGGCAACCTGGGCCTTGCCCATCAGGTTGGAGAGCGGTGCCCGTAGTTCGTGAGCGAGGTCGTCAGAGAACTGCGATAGCTGCTGAACCCCATCATCCAGGCGAGCCAGCATGATGTTAATCCCGTCGGCGAGCATTTTGAGTTCTGCCGGCATCCCATCAGTTGGAAGGCGATGGTCGAGGCTCTCGGTTGAGATCTTCGACGCGATCTTGAGGAACTTGGTCAGCGGCAGCAGGCCTCTGCGCACAGTCCACCAGCCAATGGCCAGGATCAGCGCGAGGATGACGGGAGACATCATCAAGGCCCAAGTCAGCAACGCATCAAGCAGTGCCTCACTGGATGACTGGTCCATGGTCATATAGACGCTGACCTCTGTTCCATCTCCCAAGCGCATGATCCGAGAAGCACTTAGCAAAGGACGGTCCTGCGTATCCCGCCATTCGTGCTCTTTGGGCTGGGCTGCCGGCTGAAACTTGTGCACCTCCAGATTGACCTGTTTCGAGCCAATCGAGAGCAGGGGAGTCTGATTCTGTGAGGTGTCGAATATGCTCACATACAGGTTGTTGTGGCCCATGACCAAATCGACAAGCTGATGCGCATCCGCGTTGACGCCGGAGATGTCCGGGATGGTGGACAGGTTGTGCGCCATCCCCGCCATCTTTACTTCCAGATCCGCTCTGGCATTTCTTTCCAGAGCCTTGCCAACCATCAGATAGCCGAAGGTGGCGAACAGAAGCAGCAATGCTGCGCTCATCAACCCAACTTTTAACCCCAGCTTTGCAGCCAGGCTGAATGGCCTCATGCGCGTTCCTCAAAAACGTACCCAACGCCACGAAGCGTGTGAATGAGCTTGGTTTCAAACGGGTCATCGATTTTCGAGCGCAAGCGCCGGATGGCGACATCGATGACATTGGTGTCGCAGTCGAAATTCATATCCCACACCAACGAGATGATTTGGGAACGAGTCAGCGCTTCGCCCGTTCTGCTCATGAGCAGGTGCAGGAGCGCAAACTCCTTGGTAGTGAGATCGATGCGAGTGCCGCCGCGGAAGACCCGGTGGCGCACCGAGTCGAGTTCCAGGTCTGCAATTTTAAGTGAGCTCTTCTCGACTAATTCATCGCCACGGCGCTGCAGCGAGCGGATGCGAGCAAGCAACTCTGGAAATTCGAAGGGCTTCACGAGGTAGTCATCCGCGCCGCCGTCCAAGCCCTTGAGCTTGTCATTGATGCGACCGCGGGCGGTCAGCATGATGATGCGAACCCGGCTGGTTTTCCTGATGGTTTCCAGCAGGTCCCAACCGTCGATACCCGGGAGGTTCACGTCCAGGAGGACCAACGAATAGACATTAGTGTTGAACAAGTGCAGGGCATCTACAGCGTTGTGCACGATATCTACGACATACCCGCTTTCGGATAGGCCCTGCTGAAGATATTCGGCAGTTTTAATTTCGTCTTCCACAACTAGAACGCGCATAACTTATCTCAAGGTGTGAGGAAGGAGTTGGCCTAATCCGCCAAGATTATGGTTGCAGGCTGTTCGAAAGTTTGGCTGAGGGTATGGCATGTGGTAGTCGCTACCTCTGTCCATACGCCGGGTCACCTGAGGACGCTTGAATCTTAACGCGAAGAAGCTGGCCGCGGCGAAATCCTACAAATTTGTAATGTAGCCGCAAGATTTCTGACAGTCATGCAGGCTCCACCCCTAAGCATAGCGGATTCTGGGGCCTGCGGCGGTGTATGACAGATTCGCCTGGCAGGTGGGATCGGCCAGGACAGGCAGCATTTCGGTCGTTAGCTTACAAGGACTGGTACTGGCCTTGGGTCGAGGGCGCCACGCAGGCAGACCCCATGCACGGCCGCAAACCGCAGCGCCTTTCTGCAAATTAGTTCACGTGGCGATTCGATATTCTCTCGAATAATTATCTTACAATCTATTACATGTCCAAATTGTAATTGCGCGATCATCTTGGTGTTAGCCTCCTTTGCTAGTTTAAGGGGAGCGGAAGAGGCATCGCTGCTTTGGAAAATGTCTCATTTCAAAGCAGCTTGGCAAGAGCATCGAGCAGTTGTTCGCGCCAGTGCATTCACCTGTAAACCATACGCTCCTTTGGTAGGTGAATTTTAGCGCCCCCCTACGGGCGCTTTTTTATTAAGGGACTTCTTATGAACACTACTGTATCAGCGATCGCCGTGTTTATGCTCTTAACATCACTAACAGCCAATGCCCAAAGCGGTATGGAGATCAATCAACGCATAGAGCGTTCTGCTAGAGAGGCTACTGCGGATTATGCTCAACGCGTAAAAAAGCCCATGCCTCAACTAGAAGACTACGCCTACGGCATGGACCTGGACGTTGGTAAGTTGGTGTATGTATCACCCAGCGTGCGGTACTGCGGGAATGTAAGAAGCATGATGACCTACGAAGACTCGAAAGGCGAACTGCACATGGTTCGCTACCTGGTGAAGGGCGAGTGCGTTAATAGCCGTTAAGACTCATCAAGATGATCCCTACGGCCACCGGATCATAGAAGCTCAATGCCGAACCGGCGCAGCAGTATGACGAAGCCCCCGAAGCTGGCCATTGTGATGAGGATGCTGCTGATCAGTGTCGGCCAAAAGCCGAGCTTAGGTAGCAGCAACGGAAAAGCGATAAACATCGGCAGGGTCGGAAGCACGTACCAGAACGTGTACCAGGCATGGTTGGAGATCTTCTCCATGCTCTGGTTCTCCAAATAGAGCCAGACCAGCGTCAACACCGTGACCAAGGGTAGGGCGGCGACCAGGCCGCCCAGCTTGTCACTGCGTTTCGCCAGCTCTGATACGAGAATCACTATACCGGCAGTGAGTAGGTACTTCGTGATGATCCAAGCCATCGCTGAGCCTTCTGGAGGTTGTGGAAGGGGGCAGGCGAAGCCATTCACCAACCCCTCTCGAAGCGCTCCTGCCGTTTACGCCATCCCTCACCGCATTTCTATTGCAGCATCACCCTCAGCCAGGAGGGTGATGTGTTTGCATGGTGTTTACCGATCGATCAGTGCGAAGGCGAGGGAACGCTCTCGTGGAAAGCTGCCCGCTCGATCTGGATGGTGCAGTGATGGATTTCAAATGCATCGCTGACAGCTTCCACGACGGCCGCCAACACAGCATCCCCATCTGCAGAATCCCGTATTACAACGTGCGACGTCATCACGTTGCTGCCACTGCTGACGGCCCAGACGTGCAAGTCATGTACGTCCGTGACGCCATCTACCCCGAGGATCGTGGCCTCGATTGCCGTAACGTCGAGCCCCCTCGGCACACCCTCCATGAGGATTTCCAGGCTTTCGCGAAGCAGCTGCCACGTCCGCGGCAGTACCCAAAGGCCGATTGCCACAGCGACAATCGTGTCGACCCAGGTCCAGCCGGTGAAGCGGATGATGAGCGCCGCGATGATTACGCCTAGCGAGCCGAGCATGTCGCTCCAAACTTCGAGGTAGGCTCCTTTGACGTTGAGGCTTTCGTTGCTCGCTGATGCCAGAAGGCGCATCGAGATTAGGTTGATGATCAGGCCGGCGATTGCGATCCACATCATCGCTCCGGTAGCGATCTCCGCCGGCATGAAGAAGCGCTGGTAGGCCTCGTACAAGATGTACATCGCCACGAGAAAGAGCAGCACGGCATTGAACGTCGAAGCCAGAATCTCCAGACGCGCATAGCCGAAGGTTCTTTTTTGATCCGCCGGCCGCTTGGCTATCTGAAGTGCAATCAGTGATATCGCCAAGGCGGCAGTATCTGTGAACATGTGAGATGCGTCCGACAGCAGCGCCAGGCTGCCGGTAATCCACGCACCGATCACTTCTGCAATCATGAAGCTGCCAGTCAAGGCGAGCGCCATGATTAGCTTCTTCTGATGCCCCTCGCGTACTGCAGCGCTGCCATGGTCATGATTTGAACCCACGTATTTCTCCTTGCGCAGGGTTGTGGTCTCGTTGGCCTTCCTGTCTGCCTAGCCTCAGAGCGTCGCTTGGCCACACTGGCTGCAAAATCTTGCTCCTGCACTCAGCAACGAGCCGCAGGCGGTGCAACCACTCGATAGTGGTGTTCCGCAGTTTAGACAAAAGCGTGCTGACGCATCGTTGGCCGTCCGGCACTGTCTGCAGGCCTGCAGATCTTTAATGGGGGCTGGAGTGGCAGGGCGCCCGCCGTCATACACCTGGTTGCCGCCGTCGCAGCCCTGCTGCCGGCCATGGCGGTCATATTGCTCGGCCCCATGTCCTCCGCTGTGGTGCTTGCCTCCGCCGTGGTTTCCACGGCCATGGTGTCCGCCCAGGAAATTTTTGAAAAAGCTCATGGTATTCGCCCCTCATTGATGGGTGACATATTAACGAGCAAAAGTTGAAAATAATGTTCTGCTCGCAAGAAAGACTTATAAGTTCAAGTGAAAGTTCAGAATTAGCCTACGACAAAACAAAGCCGTTTTGTTTGTGAAGTTAAATTTATCTAGCTGAGCGGTGCTCTGCGCTGAATGGGCAGTGCTCCCCTAATTTTGATCATAGCGCGAATCATGGCAATCAAAACAGCAGTTATTGTATTTCTGTCAGCATTGTAATCACGAGGTCATCGTGTCGTTATCAAGTGCCAGAAATAATGCGCTCAGCAAGATTTATTTCTCTTTTATCCCTATGCCTCACACATTCTAAGCGTCTCCAACGCCAAGGGACCTAAGGCCTCTGGCGCTCCGCACATTGCGCAATCGCTCAGCATCTGTCGATGGTTTGCATAGCTGCTCCCGCTAACTCCATAGCGAACGCCATGGATAAGCAGCCTCTCAGAGTTTGATAATGACACATTCAAAATCCATTGTTTACACCCTGTTAAGCAAATGGATATTTGCTATTCGCAATGCCCGGCAGGAAGGAATCAGTACTAATCTGCTAATCGGCCTGGTAACTTTTTGGTTACTGCTATTCGCGAATGCTGAGCTCTGGAATGTGCTCTGGAAGCTGGTATTCAAAACCGACGAAGTGAACTGGCTGCTAGCGGCTAGCCTCCCAGTCATAGTGTTCGCGTGGGTGTTTTCCGTGCTGAGCTTGCTGTCATGGGGGCGGCTGGCCAAACCCTTGCTGTGTCTGGTACTGATCAGCGCGTCTTTCGCGAGTTACTTCATGAATGCCTACGGCATCGTGATCGATTACACAATGTTCACCAACGTTGTGGAGACCGACGTCGCTGAGGCAACCGAGCTGCTGAATTGGAAGCTCGGTCTTTGGGTCGCAATGGTTGGGGTGTTGCCCGTCTACCTGATCGCCCGGGTTCCCCTCCGGCGCAAGTCTTGGGCCAAAGCTTTGGTCAGCAGGTTCATTGCTCTGTCGCTCGCTCTGTTGACCTTATCTGGCATCGCGTTGAGTCAGTACCAGTCGTATGCCTCCTTGCTGCGCAATAATCGGGAGATCCGGCTGATCCTGGTACCTACCAACTTGTTTGCGGCTGGCCATGGATACCTGAAGCGTCAGCTGGCCTCACCTAAAACGCTGACGGCCATTGGTACTGATGCGGTAGTTAATCGACAGGGTGCGGCTCGTAAACCCAGGCTGCTGGTACTGGCAGTAGGAGAGACCGCTCGCTCCGCCAACTTCTCCCTCAACGGCTACTCCCGTGAAACGAATCCGGAACTAGAAAAGCGAAATGTCATTAGCTTCACGAACGTGAGCTCCTGCGGTACCGCTACCGCGGTCTCGCTGCCATGCATGTTCCTGGACGTGGGTAAGGCCCAGTACAAAGATGGCTTGGCCAAGAGCCGAGAAGGGCTGCTCGACGTGCTTCAACGCGCTGGCATCAGTGTCATGTGGACTGACAACAACTCGGGGTGCAAAGGGGTCTGCGACAGGGTTCCCAACCACAAGGCTGCCTCTCACGCGGATTCCCAACTGTGCACCAGCGAGGAGTGTAAGGACGGGGTGCTGCTCACGGAGATGCAAGACTTCATCAAGCGCCAGGAAGGCGATGCTGTCCTGGTGCTCCACTACAAAGGCAGTCACGGCCCGGCCTACTACAAGCGCTACCCCTCGCAATTCAAGAAATTCGCACCGGTGTGCGAGACCAACGAGCTCGACAAATGTAAGCAGGAGGAGGTGGTCAATGCCTACGACAACTCAATCCTCTACACCGATTATGTGACTGCAAATCTCATCGATATCCTGGCGGCCAACACCAAGTTCGACACTGCGCTGATGTACGTTTCGGACCATGGCGAATCGCTGGGGGAGGGTGGGCTCTATCTGCACGGGCTGCCTTACGCGATGGCTCCTGACGAGCAAACAAAGGTGCCGTTGGTACTTTGGATGTCTGACTCGCTCGCGAAGAGCGAAAAGGTCAACGTGGGTTGTTTGAAAGCTCAAACCACGTCACCGCTGAGCCACGACAACCTGTTCCACACCGTGCTCGGCATGATGAACGTCCAGACGTCTTCGTATCGCTCAGCGCTGGATTTCACAGCCCCTTGCAAGCCCGTTGTCGGAGGCTCTTATTCTGGCCTCTGAATGTTCGATGTGGACCGGATCATCGGCCAGGCGGTTCTGCACCAGCCTGCTTTGACAGCTGAGAGAAGCTGGACTAATTACATAGCTGCATTCAACAACCCAAGCGGAAAAGGAAGTTTTGCATGAGCATCAAGCCAGGCCCAAAGCGCACCAATGAAGATGGCACTCCGGACAAAAGGCAGCGAGTCACCCCTGAAAAGCAGAAGGACCATCCGGACCTGAAACCCCACAAGCACAAAAAGGGGGAGTAAGAAAAAAGCAGCTCTCGGGAGCTGCTTTTTTTTGGCTGTGTGCAAACCCTCCCGACCGTCTCGCTGATCAATCGGACCGCGTCGTGAGTCTTCTGCTTTGCGTAATCGATTGGGGCTGTTCGAAGTCACTCCAAGGTGGTCACTTGTCGGGCGCGACTCACAAACAGCTTAGATCGGCTTGATTGCCGCCTCGCTTTGGCTAGCTTGGAATCCATCGCTATCCATCGCTATCCATCGGTTGCAGGGGGCTGCATGCGTTTGCGCGGAGATGTTTATTGGAGCTGGGCAGATCCTACGCTTCATCACCGGACCCACGAAGAGATCCTGAATGACGGATCTTATCTCGACGTGCAGGTAAGGCTTTCGCGGATAGGCGCAACGCAGCTGTTTATCGGTGTGTACGCGCCGTCGGGAACCGCGCTGTATGAGGAAGCGTTCGACACCCGGCCGAACGAATCAATGACGAGCGCGTTGGCCTGGGGAGTCGCCAGAGCGCGTGTCGTAGCTACGTTGTAAACCACTTTTTTTCA
>NZ_DIIQ01000005.1:48136-107436 GCF_002420785.1 Pseudomonas sp. UBA5666
TGAAAAAAAGTGGTTTACAACAGGCCTCCTCAGGCTTGAGTCAGCTCCAGAAGATCGCCCTGTTCCTCCCGGGCCATCTTCACTCAACACTGAGCCAGTCGTGAGGTTGCACCGCACAAAGTCTTCCGCATCTATGTCCCGCTTGGCAGAATTCGAAGGCGTGACGTCTGTTCGTCCTTCAGATCCGCGATCATGGTCATGCGCCGACGCGATGGCGCGGCGCTGCCATTTGACATTTAAGAGAATACAAAATATTTGCGTACGGTCTCTACTACTTCCCAAGTTCCGGAAAAGCCAGGCTCAATAATAAATTTGTCGCCTGCTTTGAGGTGAAGTGGCTGCTTACCATCGGGGGTAATCACGCAATAACCTTCTTGGAAGTCGCAGTACTCCCATTTGGTATAGGCCACGCGCCATTTACCGGGCGTGCATATCCATGTGCCCATTATCTTCGATCCATCTTCCGATGTGTACGAGTTCAGATTGACAGTGTGAGGTTCGCCTGATAGCCGTTCCCAGGTGCATGCGTCAAGAACTGGTAAAGGGGAGGTGTCGCGCAGTACAACGATTAGGTCTTTCATAGAATATGTTCGTGTGGTGATGATGTTTTAGTAGCATCACAAAATACGTCAGATGAGAGATGTCTGTGCCCGACATTAATATGCCTGTTTGCGAATCTCTGTCTGGGGCTATCCAAATGAAGGTGAACATTAAGCTGTATTTTTATCTGGTTATCAGCTCAGATGGTCGATGTTTCTAGCCTGCCATTTACAAATGGTCTGAGAGTGGTGGAAAGTGGCGATATATTGAACTACGCTTTACGTTCACCGCCGCAATAAACTAAAGTGCATGAGAGTAAAGATGCCGAAAGAATCTTATTGTAGCTATGATGAGGCTTGTCAAATAATTGCCGCGCTTGACATATGTACTGCCGGTCAATATAGGAGTCGATACAAGGAGCATCCGGGATTGCCATCAAATCCCCCAGTTTTCTTTGCGGGGAAAGGATGGGATTGTTGGTATGTGTTTCTGAATAAGGCAAAGCCAGACTTATACGAATCGTTGTCGCAAGCTCAGGCTGCAGCGAGGTTTCTAGGTGTTTCAACTCAGCAAGAATACGTGGCTCGTTATAAGGAAGACTCACGCCTGCCTTCAGATCCCGTACGGTATTACGATGAATGCAAATCTTGGAGGCATTTCTTCCAGGACGATTATGAGAAAGCTTATCCAACCTATGAAGAAGCAAAAAGCGCAGCTAGAAGGCTAGGCGTACACAACAGGAAAGAATATAAAAACCGTTACTTAGCCGATAAAAAACTGAGGTGTAATCCAAATGAAGTCTACGCGAAAACAGGTTGGGAAGGGTGGGGGGCGTTCCTTTCAGATGAGCTGGTTGCTATATACGCGAGCTATGAAGAGGCTAAGCAAGCGACAAAAAAGCTGGGGATTGTGAGTGTTCCGGATTATCGGAAAAGATATTACGAAGATCCCCGGCTCCCATCTAGCCCTGAAAAGGCTTATTCTGGCCGCGGCTGGACTAATTGGTATGATTTTTTTGATAGGCAGAAGTCTAAATTTTATCCGACCTATTCAGAGATGGAGCAGGCGGTGCATAAATTGGGAATTACGAGTAAAAAAGAGTATTTGGTTAGGCGTAAGGAAGACAAAAAATTACCCTGTGCGCCTTGGTCGGAGTACGCTTCTAAAGGCTGGGTCAGTTGGAAGTTTTTGTTTCGTTTCTTTAAGCCGCTTTTTTATAGTGATTTGGCCGAGGCTAGCGCCGCTGCTAAGCGGTTGGGGATAATAAGTGCGTCTGACTATAGAGCTAAATATAAACTGGATACTCGTCTTCCGTGCGATCCTAAGAGTCACTTTCTTCCATGGCCAGGATGGCCAAATTTCCTTGGGGTTGAGCGCGACAGGAATTACAAAACATATGAAGAAGCAAAAAAAGCTGTCGCAAATTTTGGATTTAAGTCATATGCCGAGTATAGAGACGGATATAAGCAGGATCCTCGGCTGCCGAGTGCTCCCTATCGAGCCTTCAAGCACAAAGGCTGGATCAGTATACAAGACTTTCTTTCGCTGGAAATAGCTCCTGATTATTCAGATAGCTACCCATGCTTGTGCGATGTATATGAGAAATATTTGAGATTTCAAACAAATTATGCAATACGTCGCATGGCGTTGAGGGTGCTGATAAACGGATATTTCCACGAATTAAATTTACCTGATGATCCAAAATTTTTATTATTAAGGGCTAATAAGTTTAATGCTGCGCTGTATATATCATTGATTGAGTCTCAGGCAGAGTCGCTGAGGCAGCAGATACACACGTCAATTTCGACATTTTTTCAGTGGGTTCTCGACGAAGAATGTACAGATGTCGATGGGTATGAGAGCGTCGTACTAAACGACTTCAGAAATCCGTTTTCTAGCATCCTAGCCGGATTTGCCAAAGGTTTGGGCTATTCTAAACTAGGTCAGACGAATAAACCCTCGCTTGGTTACGAGTATATTTTGAGAGCTAGAAACTACCTCGTTCCTGATTATGAGATGTCCCTATCACGACGCGTGTCCCTAAGCCAGTTAGAGCATCTCCAAGAGTTCTTCGATAGCCGCGGAGATTGGCTTGATGTCCAATTTTCGAAAATTGATGTCGATGATCCTCATACGGTATGGCGAAAGCTTGAGCGAATTGAGCGGGTTGTTGATGGGAAACGGCGTAGAGTAGTTGTGTATCAGGTATGGTCTCCGGTTCGATTTGTAGCGCTTTATACCTTGCTAAGGTTTCCCTTACGGGGGCAACAGATTCTGTGGCTGGATAGCGGAGAGGCTGACCGAGAGGTAGGAGTTGTTGACATGGAAACTGGTACAATTGAGTGGAGGAAGAATACTGGGCATCTTGCTTCGCGTGGCACCAGGAACAGTACACCTCAGGCGGCAGTTCAAAAAGGAGTAAATGGATATCCGAAGTTCTATTGCACAACCAATAAAACTGGTGCTCGTGATAAAGGATACGAAGTCGAATGGATTCCAGAGGATTTGGCGTATTGGTTGTTGGTATTGAGGGACTGGCAGGAAAGATATGCACCGCTTGATTACCCAACGCCATGGACTTCGATAAAAACACACACAGAGGTCAATAGTGAGATTTTGAAATCTCGGGGTAGCCAATGCTTTCTTTTTCGACAAGATAAAACGGGTCAGCCTATTACAACGGCAACGGCCTTCCAGACCACATTGCCTAAGCTACTTTATCTCATTCAACGGGGTGGGGAAGATCTAGCCAGGAAAAACAGTCAGTACGGACCTCGTTACCTAAGTGACTACACTCCTCACTGCTTGAGGGTTAGCCTCATCACCGCCTATATAGCGGACGGGGATGCGCCGATACATATAGTGTCGAAGCTGGTTGGGCATGCAGCGCTCGTCATGACCATTCACTATGTGAGTCTTAAGGAACACCAAATGCGGAGGCCTATGCAAGAGGCCGAGAAGCGTGCTGAATATACCGCCTGTGATGATTTGGTGCGAAACGTGCTTGCCAATGGCTTGCAATCGCAAGCTAGGAATTTGATTGCAACTGACGGGAATAGAATTTTTTTCGAAAAATCATCGACAAAATCTGCAAACGTAATTTTTGATTGGGGAATATGCCCGATGTCGGCTGCCGCCTGCAATATAGGTGGTGATCTCATTGAGAATGTATATGCCGCAGTTGAAGCTGGGTATTTAGGACAGAAAAATTGTCCTCGTTGCCGTTTCTTTGTTTCAGGGATAGCATTCTTAGGAGGATTGGTTTCATTGGCGAATGAGATGGCTCTTGAAATTCATGATGAAAGCGGTAGATATCAAGCTTATACAGCTGAACTGGATGAGTTGGAAAGCGCCTGGTACGATGCGAGCATCAAAGATCTATCTTTTGATCGGGAGCTGGACCGTAAACGTTCAGTCGCTCAACAGCAACAAAGTGCAGCAAAGCTCGAAGTGTTGTTACGTGACTATGGGGCTGTTAATCGCTACGTAATGGATTGCGTAAAAGCAATAGATCACACTGAGTCAGAAAATAGTGAGGCAGAGCTTAAGTTAGTTGTCTCGGAAGACCTGAAGGAGATGAGCTTCAGGGCCTCAGAGTCGACCTACCATCTGCTATCCGAAATCTGTCAAAATGCAACTATTTACAGATCTGCGAACCCATCTCGTGCCTTACCATTGATTTCAGAAATGATCGACAGGATGGCAGCTAATAACGGGTTGCGGCCAGCAATGTATAAGCTTACAAATGCGCAAAAGCTTGCTGCATGCAATCAGTTAAATTCGTTGCTGATGAGTCGTCTGCATTCTTGGGAAAGAATCGATAATTTGATCTCAGGGAAGTTAATGATATTGGATGTTGATGAATATCAAGCTGGTTTGACTCCCATAACATCCGAAATCAAGGCGATTTTTTCGAATTACGTATCGCTTACCTCTGGTGCGCATGGAGACGAGAATGACGAGTGAGCTTCCAGAAGTGGTATTTGAAAGGTTGATATTCGAAGCAAGTGACTCTCGACGTCGTCGAAGTCTGGAGGCGATCAACGAAGCTTGTAAGATTGCTGCGAGCCTTGAGGTAAAGGACTTCTCATACAGAGCTCTGCTGGCTATGGGACAAGCTCGCGGGTTGGCAGTACCCAGTGAAAAATCGATTGTGAATCCGACAGGGGAACATTACAGATTGCTAATCCATGCTTGGAAACAAGCATCGATGCCAGCTCCAACGCATCAATTCTCTGATGCATTATCTTGGGTCTTGAGTATCGAAGATCCGGTGCTGAAGTTAAATGTTTCTTTGCTGGTAAAGGAGTTGAAGGCGTTAAAATCAAAGATGCGTCGACAGCTTTCTAGTGGCATGACGCCCATTTTTTTAGGTGCGGTTGAAGGAAAAACACCTGAAACATACTTTCGGCTGAGGGAGGTTGAAATATCGGCGCTGAGGTTTGCAATCGATGAGGATAATCTGCGTCAGATGGGACAGATAATCGGGCCTCGTGGCGAGGTTTCGGACTCCAAGGGCCGCATCATTCAAAAACCGGGATTCAGAGATGCGATTGAAAAAGTGTTGACCTTGGAGAGGGGAGAGTAGCAAAGGGCCTTACCGGTGGCTTCGATTTAGGAAAAGGACGTTTGGGTATCCTAGAATTCTTCCCAAAAAAAGCTCAAGAAAAACAAGTTGATAACGTATTTTTGGTGGTTTTGGGATATTTTTGGTTTAACTAAGCGAGGAAGTGGCAGTATTCCCACTTGTCGTAGTTGACTTCGAACTTGCCCGGGGTGCAGATCCAGGTGCCCATGATCTTGCTGCCGTCGGCCGACAGGTAGGCGTTCAGGTTCACGGTGTGCGGGTCGCCCCCGATGCGTTTCCACTTGGTCGCGTCCACGACCGGGGTGGGGCAGGTTTCACGCAGCACGGTGATGAAATCGGACATGGCACAACTCCTGTGACTGGTTGAATGACCCGTCACCATAGGTGTTGAAGCGCCCGCGCAGTTGCCTGAAGTCGACGTCCAGGTGTCTGGCCGCGCTGTTCGCGCAGGGTCAGCCCAAACTACCGGCTAACGCGCTACCAGGCCTTGGCGCCGTTTCAAGCCCACCAGTAGCGCACGAAGTGGAAAAACACCGGTGCAGCGAAGCAGACCGAGTCGATGCGGTCGAGCATGCCGCCATGGCCTTCGATCATGTGCCCCCAGTCCTTGACGCCACGGTCGCGCTTGATCGCCGACATCACCAGCCCACCAAAGAAGCCCATGGTATTGACCGCCAGGGCCATCAAGGCGGCCTGCCAGAAGCTGAACGGCGTGATCCAGCACAGCAGCGCGCCGATCAGCGTGGCCAGTGCGACGCCGCCGACCAGGCCCTCGAGGGTTTTGGAAGGCGACAAGTTGGGCGCCACCTTGCGCTTGCCGAACAGCTTGCCGCACACGTATTGCAGCACATCGCTGAGCTGCACCACCACGATCAGCCAGGCGATGAGCAACAGGTTGCGCCCCTCGAAGCCGGGGATCTCCAGGGTCATCAGCGCCGGCACCGACGATACGCAGTACACCGCGATCATCAAGCCCCACTGGACCTTCGAAGCCCGCTCCAGAAAGCGCGTGGTGTCGCCCCCAAGGCTGGCCAGGATCGGCAGCAACAGGAACAGGTAGACCGGAATGAAGATGCTGAACAGGCCATACCAGTCCATGGCGATGAGCACGTACTGGACGGGCAGCGCGATGTAGAACGCCGCCGCCAGGGCGGGGTAGTCACTGCGCCGGGTGGGCGTGAGGGTCATGAACTCGCGCAAGGCATAGAACGACACACCATAGAACAGCACGATCACGCCGTATTTGCCGAAGACGAAGGCGATGCCGATTACCAGCACCATGACCCACCAGGCATTGATGCGGGCGTTGAGGTTGTCGATCACCGCATGGGGCCCGGGGCCTGCGCGCCACTTCAGCACACGGCCGATCACACTGGCGAGCAGCAGCAGGGCGCCGATGCCGGCGAACAGCGCGAGGGTATTGTCGTGCATGTCAAACGTCCTTGGGGGCTAGATCGAGCAGGGCTTGGCCAGCCCGCTCCAGAAAGGCTTGCTTGCTTTCGTCGGCCTGCAGGTGCAAGGGTTCGCCGAAACTCAGGGTGCATAGCAACGGCAACGGCAAGGCGCGTCCCTTGGGCATCACCCGATTGAGGTTGGCGATCCATACCGGCACCAGCTCGACCTGCGGGTGGGCCGCCGCCAGGTGATACAGGCCACTTCGCAACGGCAACAAGGGCTCATCACTGAGGTTGCGCGTGCCTTCCGGAAAGAAGATCAGCGAATCGCCCTGGGCCACGGCGTCGAGTACCGGTTGCAAGGGGTGGCCCTGGCCTTCGTCGCGATGTCGCTGGATCAGCACGCCATTGAATACCTTGCGGATGAGAAAATCGCGAATCCCCGGCTTGGCCCAGTAGTCGGCACCGGCTACCGGCCGAGTGCGACGCCGCAGCGTCTGGGGCAGCGATGCCCATAGCAGGACGAAATCGCCGTGGCTGCTGTGATTGGCAAAGTACAGGCGCTGCACCGGAAGGGGCGTGCACCCCAGCCAGAGGGCTCGCGCCCCGGTAATCAGGCGCGCGGCCGAGGTGATCAGGTAGGCGGTCAGGTTGGCGAGCATGGAACGTTCATCATCCTTTGATAGACAGTATCAGCAGGGTAGCCAAGGCCACCGTGAGTTGCAGGCCCAGGCACAGGCCCTGGCGACGCAGCAGAGCAAGCGCAGCCCGGCTGCGGACCGGCCAGGTGCGCGCATCGACTGGCTGCGGCTTGAGCCCGTGGTCGAACAACGCGCGGTCCAGTACCTGGGTGTCTGCTGCCAGGTCCTGGCTGTTGGCCAGGTGCGCGAACAGGTCGGCATCGAGTGCAACGCGGATGGCCCAGTACTTGTGCAGCATGCCCAGGCCGATGAGCAACAGGCACGGCACAAGCGACCAGGGTGACAGCGCCGCGCCAAGCAGCGGCACCAGGCCGAACCCGAGCGCCAGCAGGGTCATGCCGTCCGAGAGCCCTGCCAGTTGCCGGCCCCGGCGCAGCAGGCTGGCGACCAACACAAGGTCCACTCAGCGCACCCGTTGAGCGAGGCTGACACTGAAAATTCCCCACTCGTCGATGCGCTGGGTCACCTTGCGAAAGCCTGCCGCCTCCACCAGCTGGTCCATTTCTGCCTGGCTGCGACGACGCATCACCCAGGCCTCGCCACCCCGGTGGCTGGTCAAGGCACGCGCAATCATCTCCAGTTGCGGGTGCCACGGTTGACCGGTGTAGACCAGGTAACCGCCATCCTCCATTGCCTGTGCCAGGCCAGCCAATGAGTTGCTCACCAGGGTGTTGCTGGCGAACAGTTCGTACAGGCCTGATACCACTGCCAGCGTCGGAGACTGTTCCAGCGTCGTCAGGCTAGGGCGGTCGAAGGCATCGCCCTGGACGAAACGGGCAATGTCCCCCAGGCCCTTTTCCTGGATCAGCGCGGTGCCTTGTTGCACGTTGAGCGGGCTGTAATCGCGCAGCAGGATTGATTCTGGGCGTTGATCGACCTGTTGCAGGGCTTCGAGAATGTAGCGGCCATGGCCGGCTGCGATATCCACGATGTGCACGGGTCGGCCGGCCTCGCGTAGACGATCCATGGCCAGGCGCAGCAGTGCTTCCACATTCAGCTTGCGCTGGCGAATGCCACGCCAGCCGATGGCATTGAGGTAGTTCTGGTCGACCAGGCGGCCCAGCGCGCCTTTGCCTGCAGGCTGGTTGCGGTACACGTAGTCCAGTGTGCTGCCCGAATCGAAACCCGTGTCGAAGCCTAGCCGCACGCCGTCCGCTACCTTGCTGCCCAGGCGCAGACCGGCTCGGGTGGCGCGCCAGTAAAGCCCGCGCAGCGAGTGGCGGGGCAAGGGCGCGGCCAGGCTTTCGGCCTCGGCGCAACTGGCGCCGGTCTTGTCCGCATCGAGCAGCGAAGGCCGCTCGGCAGGGCAGGCGAAGCAGTGCTCGACGAAACGCTCGATACGCCGTAAAGCGTGTGCGCGCTCGCGCTCGCCCAAGGTGTCGTGGAAGAACCCCGGCAGCACGTGCATCTCCTTGCGCGCACTGCCCAGACGGTCGAAGAAGCGCTGCTGGGGTGCTCGCTCGACCACCAGGTCTGTACCGGAGACCAGCAGTTGCGTGGGTAGCTGGATGGCCTGGGCGTCGGCCACCACACGATCGGCGGCTTCGTACAGCCCTAGCAGCATGGTCACCGAAATGGGCCGGCTGATCAGCGGGTCTGCCTTGTACGACATGACCCGTTCCGGGTCATGGGTCAGCAGTTGTGGCTTGACGTAGCTGTTGACGAAGAAATTGCCGCGCACGGCCTTGAGCAGCTTCAGGCCAGGGCGTGCCAAGGGGACGTACAGCTTGACCTTGAACGCCGGAGACGCCAGCACCAGGCAACGCACCTTGGGTGCATAGTCATGCGCCCAGGTGGCCACCAGCACCGCGCCGACGCTCTGCGCCAGCACCACCAGGTCCTGTTCGGCCAGCCCGTGACGGGCCTGAATGTGCTCGATGAACGTCTGCACGTCGCGCACGCTGGTCGCGAAGCTCGGGCTGTCCCCGCGTGCGCCGGGCGACAGGCCATGACCGCGGGCATCCCAGGCGAAAAAGTCATAGCCCGGCATGTCCAGCTCATCGGCCAAGTGGGCGATTCGCCCGCCGTGTTCATGGCCACGGTGGAACATCACCACCGCCCGACGCGGCTGGTGTTCGTTGCGCGTGGCGGGCCAGTGGCGGTAATGCAGCTCGACACCGTCATGGGTGGAAAAATGCAGGCTTTGCGCTTGGCGCATGGTCGATATCCTTATGCGACGGGCGAAGACTCAGCGGGTTTCAGCCAGCCCGCGACGCACCCGGTTGTAGAGGGTATAGAGGCAGAGCGCCAGGACCACAAGCAGCAAACCATTGATCCAGGTACCGTCAAGCACATCCAGGGCGACACCGGTACCCAGTACACCAAAGGCGAAGGCGCGGTCGCTCTTGCCCATGGGCCCGTCATAGCGGCGCGAGGCACCTGCCAAGGGCCCCATCACGCCAGCGTATTCGCTGATCGTCGCCAGTAGCACCACCATCACCACCAGCGGCGGCCACACGCCTACCAAGAGGGCGAACGGCAGGTACAGGGCGGCATCGGCGATCACGTCGCACAGCTCGTTCAGATAGGCGCCAAGGGTGGATTGCTGGCCAAATTCCCGTGCCAGCATGCCGTCGATGGCGTTGAGCGCCATGCGCAGCAGCATCCATATGGGCACCAGGATGAACAACCCGTGAAGGTGGGGCAGGGCCGCCAGCAGCAGCCCTAGCGCAACGGAGATGACGGCAGCGGTGAGCGTGACCTGGTTGGCCGTCACGCCCCTGTCGTACAGGCGCTGCACCAGAGGCCGCAGCAGGGCCTGGAAACGGGGTTTGAGCTGGTAGATCGAGGCCACTGGCAAGTCCTTTTTGGTGGGGCGTTGTCGCGCATTCTGTTGCAGTCTTGGTGGCCGGTAAAGCCGCAGGCACCGGCGCTCTTGCCACTGACCTGGCTGCGCGACAAGAAGTTTCAGGCACACCCGGCGAATACGCTGACCAATGCCGCTGCGTAGCCTGGCAGGGCCGCAAAGTCGCGCGCGCACAACAGCAACTTCCGGTTAGCCCAGGGTTCCTGCAGTGCCATGGCCCGCAGCGGCAACACCCCTTGCCAGCGCTGCACCGCCGCCAAGGGCACGACCCCGACGCCGGCACCGCCTGCGACCATGCGCAACACGCCTTCGAAGCCCTCGGCACGAACCCTGACGCGCATGCGCTGGCCTGCACGCAGCGCCTGCTCTTCCAGGTAAAGCGCCAGGGCACTGGCCGGCCCGAGGCCGACGTGACCATGGGCCAGGCTGTCGACGAAGCGCGGCGAGGGAAGGTTGACGAGCGGGTGATCCGTTGGCGTCACCAGTACCAACGGGTCGTCGCGAAAGGGCTGCGTCTGTAGATGCTCGCTAGGTGCTGCGCTGGAGATGATGCCCAGGTCGGCCATGCCCTGGGTGATGGCCTGCACGATGCGCAAGCTCGGGTACTCCTGCACATCCACGCTCATGCCTGGGTTCTGGGCAAGGTAGGCCGCCAGCAGTTCGGGCAGGTATTGGGTCAGGGCCGCGGTGTTGCACAGCAAGCGCACCTGGCCTTGATGCCCCTGCGCGTACTGACCCAGGTCGAATTGCAAGCGCTCGACCTGCTGGGCGATGAGCCGGGCATGTTGCAGCAATGCCTGCCCGGCGGGCGTGGGGCTGACACCTCGGCGATTGCGCAGCAGGAGCGCAACGCCCAGGGACGCCTCCATGGCACGAATCCGGGCGCTGGCTGCTGGCAGCGACAAGTGGCTACGCCCAGCACCGGCGGTGATGTTTCCACACTCGACGGCGTGCCGGAATAGGGTCAGGTCAACAAGATCAAAATGCACGTGGCTCTGTCCAGGCAAGAGGCTGACCACGAATATGACAGATGTTCAGCGCGTCATGCATTGGCCATGATGGGCACATGATGACATTTACAGCGTTTTACCAAGACCTTGGCCCGCTGCTGACTGCGTTGGTGTTTGCCACCTTTGTTCTGGCAGGTGCCGTCAAGGGCGTGATCGGGCTCGGCCTGCCGACCGTGGCCATGGGGCTGCTGGGCCTGGCTCTGCCGCCCGCGCAGGCTGCTGCGTTACTGATCGTCCCATCCACCGTGACCAATCTCTGGCAATTGGCGGCAGGAGGGCATTTGCGAGCGTTGCTACGCAGGCTGGGCCCGATGCTGGCCATGATCTTTATCGGCACCTTGCTGGGCAGTGCGTGGCTGGGCATCAGCAGTGGCCCCTGGGCCGCGCATGCACTGGGAGGCGCACTGGTTCTCTATGCCGTTTATGGACTGGCTGGGCCGGCCTTGCGCATTGCCCGGAAACGGGAGGGGTGGCTCGGCCCTGTCTGCGGCCTGGCTACCGGGGTGATCAGTGCGGCCACGGGTGTGTTCGTGATGCCGGCAGTCCCGTACCTGCAAAGCCTTGGGCTTAGCCGTGACGAGATGATTCAGGGGCTTGGGCTGGCATTTACGGTGTCCACCCTGGCGCTGGCCGTGGGCCTTGCCGGGCAAGGCGCACTCGGCGGCCCGGCGCTGGGTGCTTCTTTACTGCTGGTGGTGCCCGCCCTGCTTGGCATGCAGGCGGGCCAGTGGCTGCGTCGACGCGTCAGCGCACAGGTGTTCCGCCGCTGTTTCTTCGTGGGCCTGATGCTGCTGGGCGTGCATTTGCTGATCAACGGTTAGCGGATGAGCCGCTGAGCATGTCGACCCGTTGGACCTCGAAGTCGCGCTCCAGGTAATCCATGCGCCGGTCGAAAAAAGCGGCCATGTGCGGCAGGGCCGAGTGCACATCCAGTGCCGCCTTGTTCGCCCAGACTTCGAAGAACACGAACAGGCTCGGGTCCTGCTGATCGCGCAGCATGTGGTATTCGATACAGCCGGGTTCTTGGCGGCTGGGCTCGACATAGGGCCGGAACAATTGCTCGAAGGCTTCTGCCATTTCCGGGCGTGTCTTGGCTTTGAGAATGAAGGCGTATTGCTCGTTCATGAGGTTCTCCTGCTTTGTGAGTGCCAAAGATTAAAGCAATAATCCCGGTCGATTCGTGATCTTGAGTCAAATGTATTTTGCCGTTGATTGGCTGTTTCCCAACTGCGCCTGACCTTAACCTGCCGGCAATCAGTGACCAGGTCCGGGAGGCCTCCATGAAAAACATCTTGCTACTCAACGGCGGCAAACAGTTTGCCCATTCCGCAGGCCAGCTCAATAGCACCCTGCATGAGGCCGCACTGGCGCACCTTGACCGTGCAGGTTTCGACGTGCGCCAGACCTTCATCGATGGGGGCTATGACGTCCAGGAGGAGGTGGAGAAATTCCTCTGGGCTGACGTGGTGATCTACCAGATGCCAGGCTGGTGGATGGGCGCGCCCTGGACCGTCAAGAAGTACATCGATGAGGTCTTCACTGCCGGGCACGGCAGCCTGTATGCCAGCGATGGTCGTACCCGCTCGGATCACACGCAGAAGTACGGCAGTGGTGGGCTCATTCAAGGCAAACAGTACATGCTGTCGCTCACGTGGAATGCACCGCAGCAGGCGTTCGACGAGGCTGACAACTTCTTCGAGGGCAAAGGTGTGGATGCGGTGTACTTCCCCTTCCACAAGGCGCAGCAGTTCCTGGGCATGAGCGGCTTGCCGACCTTCCTGGCCACCGACGTCATGAAGCGCCCGGATGTCCCGGCAGCGCTGGCGGCCTATCAAGTGCACCTGGAGCGGGTGTTTGGCAGGGCTCGGTAGACCTCTGCCTTGATGGCTCTGCTGGACTTCCCTTGCGCAAGCGGCTATCTAGACCCTGGCAACTCTACCCGCAGGCCTTGATGTGAAAACCCGATCCGAAGAACTCCAGGTGTTCGTCGCCGTCATCGACTGTGGGTCGATCTCTGCAGCGGCCGCGCAAATGGGCCAGACGCCCTCGGCGGTCAGCCGAACCTTGGCGCGCCTTGAGGCCAAGCTGGGCACCACGCTGGTCAACCGCACCACCCGGCGCATGGACCTGACCGAGGAGGGGCGGTTCTTTCTCGAACAGGCAAGGCAGGTGCTGCGGCAGATGGACGAGCTGGAAGAGCGCCTGGCGATGAACCGGCAGACGCCCATCGGTCGCCTGCGGGTCAACGCGGCCACGCCATTCATGCTTCACGCCATCGTGCCCTGGATAGGCGAGTTCCGGCAGCAGTACCCCGGCATCGACCTGGAGCTCAACACCGACGATTTGATCATCGACCTGCTTGAGCACAGTACCGACGTGGCCATCCGCATCGGTGAGCTGGCCGATTCCAGCCTGCACGCGCGCAACCTGGGTTGCAGCCCGGTGCAGGTGCTCGCCAGCCCGGCTTATCTGGCGCGTTACGGCACCCCCCAGCGGGTCGAGGATCTGGCCGATCACTGCCTGCTTGGCTTCAGTCAACCCGAGACGCTGAACCAGTGGCCCCTGCGCCATGCCCAGGGCGAACACTGGACCATTCGGCCTACGCTGGTCGCTTCCAGCGGCGAGACGCTGCGACAGCTGGCGCTGGCCGGGGAGGGCATCGTCAGCCTGTCGCACTTCATGACCCACGAAGACATTCGCAGCGGCCGCCTTCAGGTCGTGCTGTCCCAGGCCAATAACGGCCATCGTCAGCCCATCCATGCAGTGTACTACCGCAATACCCAGCTGGCCCTGCGCATTCAATGCTTCCTGGATTTCATCCAGCGCAAGTTGGCCATCTACGCCTGTTCAGTTGCCTGAACGCGACATCTGCTGCCTAGGGGCGGCGCGTCATGGACGATGAGATTGCACAGGCCTGACGCTTGGGTCTTACTGACGGTCCCACAAGAACAACACCCAAGGAATGTGTCATGCGTAGCGTCCCTTTCCAGTACCTGGCTCTGGCAGCCGCGCTGTTGGGCAGCTCATCGGTGTACGCCGTTGCCCTGGAGGGCGGGGCTGTCGCCGCGCCTGATCAGTATGGCGCCCAGGTAGCCGCCGATATCCTGAAAAAAGGCGGCAACGCGGTCGATGCCGCGGTAGCCACCGCATTCACGCTGGCAGTGACTTACCCCGAAGCCGGCAACATTGGCGGTGGGGGCTTCATGACGTTGTTCGTGGACGGCAAGCCCTACTTCCTTGACTACCGTGAAGTGGCGCCCAAGGCGGCCACACGCAACATGTACCTGGATGACAAAGGCGAAGTGATCGAGAACCTGAGCCTGGTGGGTGCCCGTGCTGCAGGCGTGCCAGGCACGGTGATGGGCTTGTGGGAGGCCCATCGCAAGTTCGGCAAGCTACCCTGGAGCGAACTGCTGACACCGGCCATCGGCTACGCCAAAAACGGCTTCAAGGTCGCCGACAAGCAGTATCAGTACCGCAACGATGCCCAAGGTATGTTCAAGACCGCTACCAACTTCAACGATTACTTCGGCAGCATGAAGGTGGGCGAGCTGTTCAAGCAACCCGAGATGGCCCAGACCCTCGAGCGCATCGCCGACAAGGGCGTGAGCGAGTTCTACCAGGGCAAGACCGCCGACCTGCTGGTGGCGCAGATGCAGGCCGACAAGGGGCTGATCACCAAGCAGGACCTCAAGGACTACAAGGCCGTGTGGCGTGAGCCCATGGCCGTCAGCTGGCGCGGCAATGTCGTGTACACCGCGCCCCCGCCAAGTTCCGGTGGCGTTGCCCTGGCCCAGCTGCTGGGCATCAAGGAGGACCGTGCCGCCGATTTCAAGGGTGTGGCGCACAACTCTGCGCAGTACATCCACCTGTTGGCCGAGATTGAAAAACGCGTTTTCGCCGACCGGGCCGACTACCTCGGTGACCCGGCTTTCACAAAAGTGCCCGTGGATCAGTTGGTGGCCAAGGATTACCTGGCCAAGCGTGCGGCTCAGGTCAATCCCAAGGCCATTTCCGCTACCGATCAGGTCAAGCCCGGGCTGGAGCCGCACCAGACCACGCATTTTTCCATCGTCGACAAGGCCGGCAATGCGGTCAGCAACACCTACACGCTCAACCTCGACTACGGCAGTGGCGTGGTGGTCAAAGGTGCCGGGTTCCTGCTCAATGACGAGATGGACGACTTCAGCGCCAAGCCGGGTGCCGCCAATGCGTTCGGCGTGATCGGTGGCGATGCCAATGCCATCGAGCCGGGCAAGCGCATGCTGTCTTCCATGAGCCCCAGCCTCATGACCCGTGACGGCAAAGTGGAGCTGGTGATCGGCACACCGGGTGGGTCGCGCATTTTCACCTCGATCTTCCAGGTGATGAACAACCTGTATGACTACGGCATGCCGCTGGACAAGGCAGTGGCTGCGCAGCGGGTCCACCACCAGTTGCTGCCCAAGGACACGATCTATTTCGACAGCTATGCACCGCTGACCGGGCAGGTGGCTGCTGATCTGAAAAAGATGGGTTACGTGCTGGAGGACCAAGGCTGGGAGATGGGCGACATCCAGGCCATTCGGGTCAACGGACAGACGCTTGAGACCGCGTCCGACCCGCGTGGCCGTGGGGTAGGGATGGTGGTGAAGTGAAGGGCTGATGGCGCGCCGGTTGCTGGCGCGCCGAAGTGCGAGCACTCAGCCAATGGCTGAGGCTTGCGGCAACAGCAGAGGCCGTTGTGCGGCCTCTGCTACGGGCCACCCCGCCCAACCCACTGCCTCAGGTCAAACGCGGAACCGGCTGACCAGCATCTGCAACTCGCCCCCCAGGCGCGCCAGCTCAACGCTCGACGCCGCCGTCTCGTCGCTGGCCGAGGCCGTCTGCTCCGACACATCACGCACATTCAGAATGCTGCGGCTGATCTCTTCGGCAACCGCGCTCTGCTGCTCGGCTGCGGCGGCAATCTGCTGGTTCATCGACTGGATGCTCGACACGGTGCCCGTGATGTTCTCCAGCGACTCACCGGCCTTGCGCGCCAGGTCGACACTGCTGTCGGTCAAGGCGCGGCTGCCCTGCATGGCATTGGCTACCTGCTGGGTGCCGTGCTGCAGGCTGGCGATCAGCTCCTCGATTTCCTCGGTCGACTTCTGCGTGCGCTGAGCCAGCCCGCGCACTTCGTCTGCCACCACGGCAAAACCGCGTCCGGCTTCGCCTGCACGTGCCGCCTCGATGGCCGCGTTGAGGGCCAGCAGGTTGGTCTGCTCGGCCACCGATTTGATCACGTCCATGACGCTGCCGATCTTCTGGCTTTCCTGCTGCAACGCAGTCATGGCCTCGGTGGAGCGGTGCATGTCCTGCGCCAGGCGCTCGATCTGGCTGATCGCCTCGCCCACCACCCGATCCCCGGCCCGCGCCTCGCCATCGGCACCTGTCGCCGCCTGCGAAGCCTGTTCGGCATTGCGTGCCACCTCCTGAACCGTGGCGGCCATCTCATGCATTGCGGTGGCCACTTGGTCGGTCTCGACTTTCTGGCTATTGGCACCGGCACTGGTCTGTTCGGTCACGGCCGACAGCTCCTCGGCAGCGCTGGCGATCTGGGTCACACTATCGCGAATGCCGCCGATCAGCTCGCGCAGGGTCGTGCCCATGCGGGCAATGCCTTGCTGCAGCACCCCCAACTCGTCGCGGCGGGTGACATGCAACTGTTGGGTCAGGTCGCCGCTGGCGATTTTCTCGACCGCCGCCAAGGTGTCCTGCAACGGCCGGGTGATCTGCCGGGTGATCAGGACGGCGGCCACGATACCCACCAGCAACGCCAGCAGGGTAGCGATGGTCTGCAAGGTGCGCGCCTGGCTGCTTTCGACATCGCGACGCTCCAGCTGGATCTTGTACAGCGCATCGCTGTGCTTGACGATGTCCGCGCCCTGGACCGTCATCTCGGCGCGAGCACCGGTAATGGTGGTCACGGCATCGCGGAATTGACGCGTAGCTTCACGGTAGTCGGTGACTGCGCGCTCGAGCTGTTGCACCCGGTCGCTCGGGCCGGACAGCTCGCGCTTGAGGCTATCGACCACCGCGAGCGCCGCATCGAGCTGGCGCAGAGCCGCCTGTTCATTGTCCGCCGTGTTGTCGGCGATGTAGCCGCGCACATCGATGCGCACCTGCATCAATTGCTGGCGGGCCTTGCTGATCAGTTGGTACTGCGCAAGGCGCACGCTGTCGGCCTCGGGCCGAGCCATGACTTCCTGGCTCAAGGCTTCCATGGCCTGGTCCGCCTGGCTACCGGCGCGGGTCATGGCGGCGCGTGCGGCACGACTGGCGTCGTAACCCTGGCGCATCTTGGACAGCGATACCTTGTAGGCACTGATGATGTCGCCCAGTTCGCCCAGCAGCTTGACGTTTTCGGGGCTCTTGAACGTGTGCTCCAGGTAAGCTTGCTGCTTGCTGAAGGTATCGAGCTTGGCCAGGGTATTGGCAGCCGCGGCATCATCGCCGTTGGCGATCATGTATTGCAGGCGGGCGATACGCAGGTCAGTAAGGTCCTTGTTTAACTGGCCGATGTCGCTCATCCAGTTGCTGCGGTCGATGAGACCGCCCAGGCTCGTCCAGCCCACCAGGGCCAGCAGGCCGGTCAGGATCAGCACCAGGGCGAAGCCCAGGCCGAGTTTGAGGTTGACGCTGATATTGGCAAACCAGCTGTTCATGCACGCACTCCAGAAGTTGTTTTCGCTCTCTTGATCTCCGATCGCAAGGCGTTGTTATTCTGGCTGCCCGCTCAATCGTGCTGGAGTTATCGGCCGTTGGCGAGGAAGCTGAAACGCTTTTTCAGCCGTAGGGGCGATACGGCGCGTTTCAGCGACCACAGGTGCTGCAATGGACGAATCAATCAGGACGCAACGCTGAGCACCTTCAGAGAGTACGCGCGCTGAAGGTGTCGCAGCTGTCGACGTCGCCTTCGGCGAACCCGGCCTTGAACCAGCGCACGCGTTGGGCCGAGGTGCCATGGGTGAACGAGTCCGGCACCACGCGCCCTTGACCCTGCTGCTGCAGTCGGTCGTCACCGATGGCGTTGGCGGCATTGAGCGCTTCCTCCACATCGCCAGGTTCCAACCAGTTCAGGCGTTTCTGTGCCTGGTAGGCCCACACGCCAGCAAAGCAGTCGGCTTGCAGTTCCTGGCGCACCAGTAGGCCATTGCTGCCTTCCATGCGCTGGCCGCTACGCCGTGCCGCGTCCACCTTGGCCGACACGCCAAGCAGCGTCTGCACATGGTGGCCGATTTCATGGGCGATCACGTACGCCTGGGCGAAGTCGCCAGCAGCCGAGAAGCGTGTTTCCATTTCACGGAAGAACGACATGTCCAGGTACACCTGCTGATCCGCCGGGCAGTAGAACGGCCCGACCGCCGCTGTGGCAAAGCCGCACGCAGAATTCACCTGACCGTTGAACAGCACCAGCTTGGGGTCCTTGTACTGTTTGCCGGACTGGGCGAACAATGCTTGCCAGGTGTCTTCGGTGTCGCCCAATACGGAGGCGACGAATTCCGCCTGCTGGTCATTGGCCGGAGGCGCCTTGCCATCGGTCACGGCAGGCGCTTGCTGCTGCATCTGGCCGGTCAATTGACCAAGGATCTGCAAAGGGTCCTGGCCCGTCAGCCAGCCGATCCCGACAATCAGCAAGATGGCGCCAAGTCCCAGTCCTTTGCCACCGCCAAAGCGCATACCACCGCCACCGCCACCTGCACCCCGTGCATCGACCACATTGTCGCTACGCCGGCCTTTTCGCCATTCCATGAGTGCTCTCCAGAGCGTGAAACAAGAAGACAAATATTAGTTCAACACAGCCTCAGGTGTCAGGGCACCTGCGGCTGTCTAGCGCATTGGAGATGGCCGGGGCGCCTGAATTCAATTTCATCGTCCCCGGCCTGCACAGGGTCCAGGCTCAGCGCCGCACCAGCAGCACACCGCTTTCCATGTGGTGGGTGTAGGGGAATTGATCGAACAACGCGCAGCGTTCGATCCGGTGGGTGTCGTGGAGCTGGGCAATGTTCGCCGCGAGTGTTTCCGGGTTGCACGAAATGTACAGGATCCGCTCGAAACGTCGGGTCAGCTCGCAGGTGTCCGGGTCCATGCCGGCGCGCGGCGGATCAACGAAGACCGTGCCGAATGCGTAGCTTTTCAGATCGATGCCTTCGAGGCGGCGGAAAGGGCGCACTTCGTTCAGCGCCTGGGTCAGCTCTTCAGCCGACAAGCGCACCAGGCGCACGTTATCCACAGCGTTCTCGGCCAGGTTGCTCAGTGCGGCGTTGACCGAGGTCTTGCTGATCTCGGTAGCCAGCACCTGGCGCACGCGGGTGGCCAGCGGCAAGGTGAAGTTGCCGTTGCCGCAGTACAGTTCCAGCAAGTCGTCATCGCGATCGCCCATGGCCTCGAAGGCCCAGCTCAGCATCTTCTGGTTCACGGCGCCGTTGGGCTGGGTGAATGCGCCTTCAGGCTGGCGATAGCTGAACACACGGCCGGCCACGTCGAGCTTTTCAACCGCATAGTCACGGCCGATGACCAGGCGCTTGCCCTTGGAGCGGCCGATCAGGCTCACGCCCAGATCTTGGGCCAGTTGCCGCGCGGCCACTTCCCACGCTTCGTCCAGTGGGCGGTGGTAGCACAGCGTGACCATCGCATCACCCGCCAGGGTGGTGAGGAATTCCACCTGGAACAGGCGATTGCTCAAAGCCTCGCTGGCCTGCCAGGCCGCCTTCAGGCGCGGCATCAGGTCGTTGATGCGCTGGCTGGCAATCGGGAAGTCGTCGATCAAGATAGCCTTGTGCTTCTCGCCCGGGGCGAACATCGCATAGTGGCGCTGGCCGTCCTCGCGCCAGAGGCGGAATTCCGCACGCAGGCGATAGTGCACGCGCGGCGAGTCGAAGACGGCGGGCTCCGGCGCACCGAAAGGTGCGAGCAGCTCGCGCAGGCGGGTGGTCTTATCCTGCAGTTGCGCGTCATAGGCGCTAGGGTCGAATGCAGCACTCATGCGTTGAACCAACCCAGTTTGATGACGAACAGGATGGAAAGAATCACCAGGGCCGCGTTCAGGTCATGGCGACGCCCGGAAATGAGTTTCACGGCGGTCCAGGCAATGAAGCCGAAGGCAATGCCGTTGGCGATCGAATAGGTCAGCGGCATGGCCAACGCGGTGACCACCACTGGGGCTGCTTCGGTGACGTCGTCCCAATTGATTTCCGCCAGGCCCGAAGCCATCAGCACGGCGACGAACAGCAACGCCGGCGCGGTGGCGAAGGCCGGTACGCTGCCAGCCAGCGGTGCGAAGAACAGGGCCAGAAGGAACAGCACGGCGACCACGATGGCCGTAAGGCCCGTACGGCCCCCGGCGCTCACGCCAGCCGCCGACTCGATATAGCTGGTGGTGGTCGAGGTGCCCAGCAGCGAGCCGGCCATGGCGGCGGTGCTGTCGGCAATCAGGGCACGGCCCATCTTCGGCATGTGGCCATCCTTGCCCATCAGCCCTGCACGTTTGGCCACGCCGATCAGGGTGCCGGAGTTGTCGAACAGGTCGACGAACAGGAAGGCGAAGATGACGCTCACCAGGCCCACGTCCAGCGCGCCGGCGATGTCCAGTTGCAGGAAGGTCGGCGCCAGCGAAGGCGGCATGGACACGATGCCCCCGAATGGCGTGACGCCCATGGCAATGGCTGCCACGGTCACGGCCAGGATGCCGATCAACACGGCGCCGCGCACCTTCAACGCTTCCAGGCCAACGATCAGGAAGAAGCCCAGTGTGGCCAGAATCGGTGCCGGCTGACGCAAGTCGCCCATGCCCACTAGGGTTGCAGGGTTATCGACGACGATGCCCGCATTGTGCAGCGCGATCAGCGCTAGGAACAACCCGATGCCCGCAGCAATGGCCGAGCGCAGGGGCAGGGGAATGCTGTTCACGATCCATTCCCGGATTCGGAAGATCGACAGCAGGAAGAACATCACCGCCGACAGGAATACCGCACCCAGGGCCACTTGCCAGGTGTGCCCCATGTGCAGCACCACGGTGTAGGTGAAGAACGCGTTCAGGCCCATGCCCGGCGCCAAGGCGATCGGGTAGTTGGCGATCAGGCCCATGGTGGTCGAGCCAATGGCCGCCGCCAGGCAGGTGGCGACGAACAGCGCACCCTTGTCCATGCCCGTCTCGCCGAGGATGCTCGGGTTGACGAAGAGAATGTAGGCCATGGCCAGGAAGGTGGTGACGCCCGCCAGTATCTCGGTGCGCACATTGGTGTTGTGTGCTTTTAGTTGAAACAGCCTTTCCAGCATGCCCGCTCCCCGAGGCGCCCCCGGCGCCATGAATATGTCGACCCCATCAGCAAAGCACAGACCGTACCGGCTGCCGTGATTTCTATGGGGCAGAAAAAAGCCGCGCATCATACCAGCATGCCGGGCAGGGGCCTATGGCCGTCTGGGAATAGGCTGGCCGCGCCCGGTGCGCCTGGCGTACAGGGCCGCTGGGGCGGCCTTTCAGTCTTCGTGCAAACGGTCCCGGTTGGCCAACGTGGGGAACAGTTTTATCCACACTCCCGTCACCACCAAGGTGCCCACCCCACCCATGACGACGGCTGGCACCGTACCAAACCAGTGCGCGGTGACCCCCGATTCGAATTCGCCGAGCTGATTGGAGGCACCGATGAACAGCCCGTTGACGGCGCTGACGCGCCCGCGCATTTCGTCCGGGGTATGCAACTGCACGAAAGCGCCTCGAATGACCATGCTGATCATGTCGGCAGCGCCCAGTACCACAAGGACCGCCAGGGAAAACCAGAAGGATGTGGACAGGCCGAACGCGATAGTGGCCACGCCAAAGACGCCCACCGCCGTGAACATGGTTCGGCCCACCTTGCGCTCGAAGGGAAAGCGCGCCAACCACACCGACATCAGTAACGCGCCTACTGCGGGCGCCGAACGCAGCAGCCCGAGCCCCAGCGGCCCTGTCAGCAGGATGTCCTTGGCAAATACCGGCAGCAGCGCTGTGGCCCCGCCCAGCAGCACGGCGAACAGGTCCAGCGAGATGGCGCCCAGGATATCCGGCCGGCTGCGAATGAAACGAATGCCGGCCAGCAGCGACTCGACGGTGGCACGGCCCCGTTGAACGACTTGTCCTCGCGCCTGCAGGCTCAGGGTCAGCACACAGGCTATGGCATACAACGCCACGGTCGGGCCGTAGACCCAGCCGCTGCCGAATGCGTACAGGAAGCCGCCCACGGCGGGCGCCACAATGGTAGCCGACTGGGTCGCAGAGGCCGACGCGGCGACCGCCCGTGGAAACAGGCCCGCGGGCACGACGTTGGGCAGCAGCGCCTGGGTCGCCGGCATCTCGAACGAACGAGTGGCGCCGAGCAGAAACGCCAGCACGAAAATCAGTTCGCGGCTGACCTGATCCGTGGCGCTGCCCAGCGCCAGGGCCAGTGCGATCAGCCCTTGCAGGCATTGGCACAGGGCGGCAACCTTGCGCCGGTCATAGCGGTCTGCCACATGGCCGGTGTGCAGCATGAACAGCACACGGGGTGCGAACTCCACCAGTCCGACAAGTCCCAGGTCCAGCACGTTGCCGGTCAGCTGATACAGGTGCCAGCCAATCGCCACGGTCAACATCTGGAATCCGCTGGCGGTGAAGACCCGTGCCAGCCAGAACGCCAGAAAAGGGCGATGGTGACGCAACAGCGGCGGTTCAGTCTCGGACATCGGACACCTGTGACCTCGATGCAGGGGAAGCTCCGCAGCCTATCATCTGCATGTAACAAATAGTTGCTGTTTACCGTGTCCGACACCGTTTCGGTGCCGCTGAACAGGGGGTGGGGCAACCGGTCACGCGGCAAACAACCACACCTCGCACCGGGCTATTCGGGGCTATGCTTGATTCATATCGTTGACCTGGATCAATCGTTGCGTTTGCAACAATCCCCAACGATTTCGGCCTTTGGCCGCAATCCCTGCACATCGAACAGAACAATTCCAACACGCCGTACTCGACTATGTGGGGGCAGTGGGCGACAGGGCCGAGTGCCCGACCGCCGGATTATCTGATGAGGTAGCACCTATGTTCGGTCTGGAGGCACTGGATCTTGCCCGGATCCAGTTCGCGTTTACCGTATCCTTCCATATCCTGTTCCCTGCCATCACTATCGGCCTGGCCAGTTACCTGGCGGTGCTCGAAGGGTTGTGGCTCAAGACAGACAGGCAGGTCTATCGGGACCTGTACCACTTCTGGTCGAAAATCTTCGCAGTCAACTTCGGCATGGGCGTGGTCTCGGGCCTGGTCATGGCCTATCAGTTCGGCACCAACTGGAGCCGTTTTTCCGAGTTCGCAGGTTCGGTCACCGGGCCCCTGTTGACCTACGAGGTGCTGACCGCCTTCTTCCTCGAGGCAGGTTTCCTGGGGGTGATGCTCTTTGGCTGGAACCGCGTAGGCCGTGGCCTGCATTTCTTCGCCACCTGCATGGTGGCGCTCGGAACGCTGATTTCCACTTTCTGGATTCTGGCCTCGAACAGCTGGATGCATACCCCGCAAGGTCACGAAATCATCGATGGTCGCGTGATTCCGGTCGACTGGTTCGCGGTCATCTTCAACCCTTCGTTCCCGTTCCGCCTGATGCACATGGCCACGGCGGCATTCGTCGCCACCGCCTTCTTCGTGGGGGCATCGGCTGCCTGGCACCTGCTGCGTGGACGCGACAACCCCTCGGTGCGCAAGATGCTTTCCATGGCCATGTGGATGGCGCTGATCGTCGCGCCCATCCAGGCAGTGATCGGCGACTTCCACGGGCTCAATACCCTCAAGCATCAACCGGCGAAAATCGCTGCCATCGAAGGGCATTGGGAGAACCCTCCTGGCGAGCCTACCCCGTTGATCCTCTTTGGCATCCCGGACATGCAAGCTGAAACGACACGGTTCAAGATCGAGATCCCGGTGCTCGGGAGCCTCATTCTCACCCACAGCCTGGACAAGCAGGTGCCGGCATTGAAGGAGTTCCCGCCTGAAGACCGGCCCAACTCCACCATCATCTTCTGGTCCTTCCGCATCATGGTGGCGCTGGGCATGTTGATGATCGCCGCTGGCGTGTGGAGCCTTGTATTGCGCAAAGGCGGCAAGCTGTACACCTCGCGGCCGTTCCTGCATTTCGTGACCTGGATGGGGCCTTCAGGATTGCTGGCAATCCTCGCCGGCTGGTTCACCACCGAAATCGGCCGCCAGCCCTGGGTGGTCTACGGGCTGATGCGCACGGCCGACGGCGTCTCCAACCACAGCTATGCCCAACTGGGGTTCACCCTGGTGGCGTTCGTGGTGGTGTACTTCGCCCTGTTCGGCACAGGGTTCGCCTACATGATGCGCCTGGTGCGCAAGGGCCCGCATACCGGCGAAGGCGATCAGCAGCGTCCGGGCGGTCCTGGCCGCAAACGCACGCCGGCGCGGCCATTGTCCGCCGCCGACGAAGGCAGCGATGCCACCACTGCAGACCTGAGCAAGGGGAACTGAGCCATGGGTATCGATCTTCCACTGATCTGGGCCGGCATCATCATCTTCGGCGTCATGATGTACGTGGTGATGGACGGCTTCGACCTGGGCATTGGCATGCTCTTCCCCTTCGTCAAACACGAGCGTGACCGCGACGTGATGATGAACACGGTCGCACCGGTCTGGGACGGCAACGAGACCTGGCTCGTGCTGGGTGGCGCGGGGCTGTTCGGCGCGTTCCCGATGGCGTATGCCGTCGTGCTCGAGGCGCTCTATCTGCCACTGATTCTGATGCTGATCGGTCTGATCTTCCGGGGCGTGGCCTTCGAGTTCCGCTTCAAGGCCACCGACGCTGGTCGCCATCTGTGGGACAAGGCGTTCATCTGGGGCTCTCTGGTGGCAACGTTCTTCCAGGGCGTGGCGCTGGGCGCCTTCATCGAAGGCTTCAAGGTCGTGGATCGGCATTACGCCGGTGGCTCGCTGGACTGGCTGACACCCTTCAGCCTGTTCTGCGGCTTGGGGCTGATCGTGGCCTACGCGCTGCTAGGGTGTACCTGGCTGATAATGAAGACCGAGGGGCCGCTTCAGGAACAGATGCACAAGCTTGGACGGCCGCTGGCGCTTGTGCTGCTGGCTGTAATGGGTGTGGTCAGCCTGTGGACGCCAATCGCCTATCCGCAGATTGCCGATCGCTGGTTCAGCATGCCCAACCTGGTGTGGTTCATGCCGGTGCCGATCCTGGTGCTGTTGACCTTCTACAACCTGTTCAAGGCAGTAGCCCGTAGCGCGAACTACATGCCGTTTTTGCTGACGCTGGGGCTGATCTTCCTGGGTTACAGCGGCTTGGGCATCAGCCTGTGGCCCAATATCATCCCGCCATCGATCTCGATCTGGGAGGCTGCCGCGCCGCCGCAAAGCCAGGGCTTCATGTTGGTGGGAACGCTGTTCATTCTTCCGCTGATCCTGGGTTACACCTTCTGGAGCTACTACGTGTTCCGCGGCAAGGTCACCCATGACCAGGGCTATCACTAGGAGGCTGCACCATGACCCATGAGCAGGACGTGGCAGGCAAGAAACCGCTGTGGCAGCGCCTGGGCTGGTTGGTGTTGATCTGGGCGTTGAGTGTGGCCGCGCTGGGTGTGGCGGCCTGGTTGATGCGCCTGTTCATGAGCGCAGCCGGGTTGACTACCCACTGAGCCCTGGCATCGACAGGTAGCGCGCTATACGCGTCTGCTGACCCTGACGCCGTGCGGTGCGCTACCTGTGGACAGTTACTTGCGTGCCTTGAGCACCACGAACTTGGGCGTTGCCGCCACCTGCTCCACGCCTCGGAACAGGCGGGCAAGCTTGCTGTGATAGCCCAGGTGGCGGTTGCCCACGATATACAAGGCGCCACCGACCACCAGCGCCTCGCGGGCCTGCTGGAACATGCGCCAGGCCAGCACATCACCCACCACTTGCTGCTGGTGGAAGGGCGGGTTGCACAGCACTACGTCCAGTGACTGTTTTTCGATGCCGGCCAAGCCGTCTGCGGCCAGAAAATCGGCTGGCCGATCGCCCAGCGCAAGCTGCCAGTTTTCCCGTGCCGACTGTACGGCCATGTAAGACTCGTCCACCAGGGTGTACTGGGCGTCTGGATTTTTCAGGGCGCTGGCAATGGCCAGCACGCCGTTGCCGCAACCCAGGTCTGCGACCCGGGCATTGCCCAGGTTGTCAGGCAAATGCGGAAGAAACGCCCGCGTACCAATGTCCAGGCCTTCACGGCAGAAGACATTGGCATGGTTGAGCAGTTCCAGCGGTGGCGATTCCAGGCGATAGCGGCTGGGGTAGGGCGAGGTGAAGGCGGGACGCGCCTCCACCGTGGCGGTCAGCAGCCGGGCTTTTTTACGTGCCAGCGAGGCTTGCATAGGCCCGACATACTTCTCCAGCAGGTCGCCGGCGGCATGGGGAAGGTGCTTGATCATGGCCCCGGCGATCACCAGCGCTTCTGGGGCCAGGTGCCCTTGCAGCCGAATGAGTTGCTCTTCGAGCAAGGCAAGCGTCTTGGGCACTCTGATCACTACCCGATCGAAGGGGCCTTGCCAGGTGTGGCAGGCAGGCACGAACGAAACGCTGTCCGCAGGCAGGCCGTTACGTGCCAGGTTCTTGCCTAGCGCGAGTTGAGCAAGGTAGGAGTCGCCGCTGCTGGTCACCTGCATGTGTCCGGCAAGGCTCACCGCCAGCGCCCCGAAACTGTCGTTGAGCACCAGCACACGGCTGCCGCCTGGCAATGCCTGGGCATGCAATTGTTCAAGCAGGTACTCATCGGCGGCGTCAAAGGCCTGCAAGGGGTCGTTGGCCTGGTCTGGCTGGCGGATCAGATCGAGTTCGGCGAAGGGCGTGGTCAACAGGGGCATGGCAATCTGGCTCGGGTACAAAGCTGCCCGCAACCGTTCGCTGCAGGCCTGGTCGAGCGATTCTACAGGGCTTTGGCTGGGCTCGCAGGCCCTGGCGTCAGATCCAGCCGCGCAACGCGGCAATGGCGACGGCGCCTGCCTTGTTGGCGGCATTGGTCTTGGTGATCACGCTGCGAATATGAAAGTTCACCGTACTCTGCGACAGGGACAGGATGCAGGCGACATCGGCAGCCGTCTTGCCGGCCGCAGACCACTTCAGCACTTCCAGTTCCCGTTCGCTCATCTTGGGTTGGGATGGGCACAGTGCATCGAGGTGATGGGCGCTCAGCACCGCATGTACGGTATGGCACAACCACTGGATGGCACCGGCTTTTTCGAACAGCTCGGCGGTCTCGACCTTGCGTAGCGGCCGGGACACACTCATTTGGCTTTCGTTGTGCTGCAGATCATGCAAGGACTGGGTCCAGCCATGACGCAGGCCATGCTCGCAGGCCGCTTCGCGAAAATGCGGTGCCTCGCGGTAGACCTCGTCGCTCCATACCACAGGATTGGTCGAGTTGTGGCTGAGCGCAGCCGCGGCGTCCTGCTTGTAGAACTCTTCGTGCTGGTAGCGTTCGATCCAGGCCTTGGGATAATTGCTGTACAAGTAATGGCGAGGTGTCTGGGTGGCGATCTGGATGCGAAGCTTGAGGCCCAAAAATTCGAAATCCATGTCCTGAGCGAGATGCACCGCGATGTCGAACAGCTTCCGAGGACTACGCTCGCTCACCAGGGCGTGCAGGTGCTCGGGGTTCCAGTGAAACATGGCAATCTCCAAGGGCGACGCGGCCCAGTCCATATGGGTACGTGACCAGTGTAGATAGATCCAGATAACTGTGTTCATCTTTTTCGCTATAACTGTGCTGTATTTCTGATTACCTTTGTACAGCTTTCGAAGCCGCAAAAACCCAGTGGTTTTTATCCCGGGCGCTTTGCGCGACACTGTAGGGACCCAAGACATGGAGCCCGACATGACCGCCAGCGACGAAAAATTCACCCGCCAGACCTTGCTCGATGTTCAGCCGCTCACGCCGAACCTCTTCAGCCTGCGGGTTACCCGGGATGCGGGTTTTCGCTTTCGCTCCGGTCAATTTGCACGCCTGGGCGTGGCCAAGGCGGATGGCAGTGTAGTTTGGCGCGCCTATTCCATGGTCAGCGCACCCCACGATGAATACCTGGATTTCTTTTCAATCGTAGTGCCGGGCGGTGAGTTCACCAGTGAGCTTAGCCGACTGGGTGAGGGCGATACGCTATTGGTGGAGCGTCAGGCCTTCGGCTTTCTCACCCTTGACCGCTTTGTCGACGGACGCGACCTGTGGTTGCTGGCCACGGGTACAGGCATTGCGCCTTTCATGTCGATTCTGCAGGACTTCGAAGCCTGGGAACGCTTCGACAACATCAAACTGGTGTATTCGGTGCGAGAGGCCAGGGAGTTGGCCTATCTGAATGAAATCGCTGGCTTGGAACAGCGTGAGTACCTGGCCGAGCATGCCGGCAAGTTGCAGTTCATCCCGGTCGTGACGCGTGAGCGACATCCAGGCGCCCTGAATCAGCGCATCACCACATTGATCGAAAACGGCGAGCTGGAAAAAGCCGCGGGGCTTGAGCTGTCACCCGAGCACTCGCGAATCATGCTGTGCGGCAACCCTGAGATGGTCGATGAAACGCGCAAGGTGCTCAAGGCCCGCCATCTGCAGTTGAGCCTTAGCAAACGGCCGGGCCAGGTGGCCGTCGAGACGTACTGGTAGCCGACGTGCCGCTACAGGCTACAGGGGTGAAGCGGTGCATGGAGCTTCGCCGCTTCCTGCAGCCTGTAACGGTGAGATTCAGGGCCGGTTCTGAGCCTTGAGCAGGTCGCGGATCTCGGTGAGCAGGGTCTGCTCGGGCGACGGCGCAGGCGGCACGCTTGGCGCCACGGCCTCTTCGCGCTTGAGCCGATTGATGGCTTTGACGCCCATGAAGATCGCAAAGGCGATGATCACGAAATCGATCACGGTCTGGATGAACTTGCCATAGGCCAGCACCACGGCCGGGACGTCGCCTTGCGCCGCCTTCAAGGTGATGGCCAGGTCGCTGAAGTCAACGCCGCCGATCAGCAGGCCCAGTGGTGGCATGACCACGTCGCCGACGAAGGACGAGACGATCTTGCCGAAGGCCGCGCCGATGATGATACCTACCGCCATGTCGACGACATTGCCTTTGACCGCGAAGGCCTTGAACTCACTGATCATGCCCATGTTTCGATTCCTTTGTAACAAATGGTGAGGTAAACGCAGTGTAAGCCACTTAAACGCTTCATGCGCTGCATTCAGGGGTAGTGACTTCTGTCGCACCGAATAGTTTTGTCGCATCCCAAGGCATTCGGGACACGGTCAGGCTCGGGTATCATGCAGGTTTTGCCCGGAGGCACTCACCCATGGCCAAGGCCAAGCGCTTGTATGGCTGCACCGAGTGCGGCGCGACTTTTCCGAAATGGGCTGGCCAGTGTGGCGAGTGTGGCGCCTGGAACACGCTGGTCGAAACCATGATCGAGAGCGGCGGCGCCGCAGCCCCCAGCACGGGCCGCGCCGGCTGGACAGGGCAGCAGGCGCAGATCAAGACCCTGGCTGAGGTCAGCGTCGAGGAGATACCGCGCTTCACCACCAGCAGCACCGAGCTCGACCGTGTGCTGGGCGGTGGCCTGGTCGATGGCTCCGTGGTCTTGATCGGTGGCGATCCAGGGATCGGCAAATCGACGATTCTGCTGCAGACCCTGTGCAATATCGCCGTCGGCATGCCGGCGTTGTACGTCACTGGCGAGGAATCCCAGCAGCAGGTGGCCATGCGCTCCCGGCGTCTGGGCCTTCCCCAGGACCAGCTCAAGGTCATGACCGAAACCTGCATCGAAACCATCATCGCCACCGCCCGTCAGGAAAAGCCACGGGTAATGGTGATCGACTCCATCCAGACCATTTTCACCGAACAGTTGCAATCCGCCCCGGGCGGGGTGGCGCAGGTGCGTGAAAGTACGGCGCTGCTGGTGCGTTATGCCAAGCAAAGTGGCACAGCGATCTTCCTGGTGGGCCACGTGACCAAGGAGGGCTCGCTGGCAGGCCCGCGGGTGCTGGAGCACATGGTCGATACCGTGTTGTATTTCGAGGGCGAATCCGACGGTCGCCTGCGGCTGCTGCGAGCGGTGAAGAACCGCTTCGGCGCGGTAAACGAGCTGGGCGTGTTCGGCATGACCGACCGGGGTTTGAAAGAGGTCTCCAACCCCTCGGCGATCTTTCTCAATCGCACCCAGGAAGAAGTCCCTGGCAGCGTCGTGATGGCCACTTGGGAAGGTACCCGGCCGATGCTGGTCGAGGTCCAGGCCCTGGTCGATGACAGCCACCTGGCCAACCCGCGCCGCGTCACCCTGGGCCTGGATCAGAACCGTCTGGCCATGCTGCTGGCCGTTCTGCACCGGCATGGGGGCATCCCGACCCACGATCAGGATGTGTTCCTGAACGTGGTGGGCGGTGTGAAAGTGTTGGAAACGGCTTCGGACCTGGCGTTACTCGCTGCGGTCATGTCCAGCCTGCGCAATCGGCCGCTGGCCCATGGCCTGCTGGTGTTCGGGGAAATCGGCCTGTCGGGTGAGGTGCGGCCTGTACCCAGTGGCCAGGAGCGGCTCAAGGAGGCTGCCAAGCACGGCTTCAAGCGTGCCATCGTGCCCAAGGGCAATGCACCCAAGGAGGCGCCTGCAGGGTTGCAGGTCATCGCTGTGACGCGCCTTGAGCAGGCGCTGGATGCCTTGTTCGAATAGTTCACAGGCGAAAAAAAGGGCCGACGATGCGCATCGGCCCGGTACAACACCCACGTGATAGGTCAGTGCTCGGCGACTGCTGCGCGCTTGACCGGCTCACTGCCATGCTCGTCCTGGCCCCTCATCGGCACCTCGTGGCCTTCGGCATCGAACAGCCTGCCATCCTTGAAATAGTCACCGTCGCGCAGTGCGGAGATATCCGAATAGCGAATGGTGCGTTCGTAGCCGGCAGCGAACACCGACTGCTGGTCCGAATTGCCTGCCGTGAAATGGTTGAAGATCAGGTTCAGCAGGATGGCCATGATCGCCGCCGAACTGATGCCTGAGTGGAAGATGGTTTCGAACCAGGTGGGGAACTGGTGATAGAAGGCCGGTGCGGCGATCGGAATCATGCCAAAGCCCAGGGAAGCGGCAACGATGATCAGGTTGACATTGTTCTGGTAGCTGACCTTGGACAAGGTGCGGATGCCGCTGGCTGCCACCGTGCCGAACAACACGATGCCCGCGCCGCCCAGCACGGGGGTAGGCACTGCGGCGATGATGCGCCCCATGATTGGCAGCAAGCCCAGTACGACCAGGATCAGACCGCCGGTGGCCACCACGTAGCGGCTGCGCACGCCAGTAACCGCCACCAGGCCGACGTTTTGGGCGAACGCACTTTGCGTGAACGAGCCGAACACCGGTGCCAGTATGCTTGAGGCCATGTCGGCGCGCAGGCCATTGCCCAGGCGCTTGGAGTCGACCTTGGTACCGATGATCTCACCCACGGCCAGGATGTCGGCCGAGGTTTCGACCAGCGTCACCATGATGACGATGCACATCGACAGGATGGCCGCGATGTGGAACTCCGGCATGCCGAAGTGAAAGGGCGTGGGGAAGGCGAAAACAGGGCCTTCGGTAACCTTGCTGAAGTCGGTCATGCCCAGTGCCCAGGCGATCAGCGTACCGACCACCATCGCCAGCAGGATGGACAACCGGGATATCGTCGCGCTACCCAGTTTGCTCAGCAGCAGCACGATGGCAAAGGTAAGCGCCGCCAAGCCGATGTTGGCCATGCTGCCGAAATCAGGTGAGGCGCTGTTGCCACCCATTACCCAACGCGCGGCCACCGGCATCAGCGTCAGGCCGATGGTGGTGATCACGATGCCGGTTACCAGCGGTGGGAAGAACTTGGTGATGCGCGAGAATACCGGGGTGATCAGCAGCCCTATCAGCGAGGCGGCCATTACCGCGCCGAGCACTCCCGGCAGCCCGCCCCCACTTTCACTGCTGAGAATGGCGCCCATGGTGGCGACACCGGCAAACGACACCCCCTGTACCAAAGGGAGCTGGCAGCCGAAAAATGGCAGACCCAGGGTCTGAAGCAAGGTCGCCAAGCCACCTGCAAACAGCGAAGCGGCGATAAGCATGCCGATTTCTGCGCCATTGAGGCCTGCGGCCTGCCCCAGAATCAAGGGTACGGCGACAATTCCCCCATACATGGTCAACACATGCTGCAGGCCATAGGCCAGGTTGGCACCCAGGCCGAGGTTTTCGTCCTCTGGTCGCTGGGCGGGAGACGTGCTTGTGGACGTAGTCATGGCGCAGGCTCTCTGTTTATTGTTGTGGAGCTACTGTAGTCAGTTATTGCCTACAGGTACTACACAAATTGTATACAATATTTTGATCCAAGCGCCGCAGGGTAAAGCCTCAGGGCGTATGCATCCTTGTTGCAGGAGGCATACCAACCCGAAGCGCTTATGAGAAAAGGGTGTATACAACGATGCCTGCACTAGGCAGGAAGCTGTCTAGATGGACAGGAAAGCACTAACGGTCAAGAAGATAGCCAGCTAATAGATCCTGTTATTCGATCAATTCGCGCAGCTCACGCATCATTTCGGTGCTGTCGGCAATGTTCAGTTCCACAAGACGGTGCAGGTGGCTCATGGAGTCGATGTCGATGTACAGGCACACGAAGCCCAGCCGCGTGGGTTCTTCATGGCGCAGTTCGACCTGCATTTTCACCCAGGTATCGGCGTCGAGCTGAATAACGGCCTCGTAGTTCTGGGTAGGGTCCGGGGTCCAGTCGGTCGGGCGCTCGACCAACAGGCCTTTGAGGGAGAGATCGATGAGTCTGGCAGGCCAGCGCTGTTCGCCTTGGCGAAGTTCGGCAGGTGCGTCGAAATCGATGCGTTGGAAGCGGCGGCGTTCGGAAGGTGGCGGGGTCATGGCGAGTCCTCATCTGATGTTCAGACTATAGACCAGCCATGATCCCGCACTCGTCCTTACGCTACTTGACGATATTCACGTCGCTGCAGTTGTAGAAACCCTCACCTGCAGCGTCATCGCGTTGCCAACGAGTGTAGACCACACGTCGGCCAGTGTGCTCTTTGAGATCGACATCGAACTCGTAATAACCATTGACAGGCTGGACATCTCCGATTTCCTGTACTAGCTCCAAGTCATCCCATTTCAAAGGCTGCTGGGTGGGGTTGTAGTCCGGCTTGGACACATAGATTTCCCAGTAGCTAGGGTTGTGCGGCGCCATGATTTTGTAGCGCATGTGGGCTTTGTTGTCGTCATCTTTTTTCCAGTCCTGGACGTGCCAATCGGCAGGGACGTCCAGGCCGCTCTTGTCATTGACCTGCGCAGCCTTCGTTTCCGTGTCCGTCAGGCTATTGCCTGCCGAGCACAGCTGACCATCTGGAATGGCTTTTTTGACAGCCTCCTTATTGCGGAAATCAACGACGTTCTTCGACACCTCATGCCATTGATTGAACTGGTAAACAGCCTGTTGCGCATTGTTGCCAAACTTTTTATAGACATGTTGGTAAGCAGCCTTGCACCCAGGGCTCTTGATGTTGGAACCGTCGACTGGCCAGTTGTAGTCACCCTGTTGATAACAGTAGTACTGCCTGGAAACAGGCATCTCCACTGCGCCATGCATCGGCTCCACAGGTGCGGCATTGACGTGCACACTGCCCGCCGCAAGGCTGGCTGCGATGATGAGATGAAGTGAGTTCATGGCGACTTCCTCGCTAGAGTTGGAAGTACCAAGGTCGGCCAATCGGCCCTGGCTCGACAACTGGCAGAACTACCAGGTAGTCGGTGGTGCAGTACCGCTCTACCACGTGAAGTTGCGCTGTAGATCGGCATGCAATTGGAGATGGTAAAGGCGACCAGCAGGCCCTAGACTCAGTGTGCTGACCATTCCAACCTCTCAGCTGGAAGCCAACTATGAACAATAACAACAGCCTGCTACGCCACCTCCCGTGGCTGGTGCTGGCAGTCCTGGGAGCCTGCGCGCTGGGTGTCGTCGCCCTGCGCCGTGGCGAAGCGATCAATGCCTTGTGGATCGTGGTCGCGGCAGTGGCCATTTACCTGGTCGCCTACCGCTATTACAGCCTGTTCATCGCCACCAAGGTGATGCAACTCGATCCACGCCGCGCCACCCCTGCGGTGCTCAACAATGACGGTCTGGACTATGTTCCAACCAACAAGCACATCCTCTTCGGCCACCACTTCGCGGCCATCGCCGGCGCAGGTCCCTTGGTCGGGCCAGTACTGGCGGCGCAGATGGGCTACCTGCCCGGCACCCTGTGGCTGATTGCCGGTGTGGTACTGGCAGGTGCCGTCCAGGACTTCATGGTCCTGTTCCTGTCCACCCGCCGCAACGGCCGTTCACTGGGCGACATGGTGCGTGAAGAGATGGGCCGCATACCGGGCACCATCGCCCTGTTCGGCTGTTTCCTGATCATGATCATCATCCTCGCGGTGCTGGCGCTGATCGTGGTCAAGGCCTTGGCCGAGAGCCCCTGGGGCATGTTCACGGTGATGGCGACCATCCCGATCGCCATGTTCATGGGCGTCTACATGCGCTATATCCGCCCCGGCCGCATTGGTGAGATTTCCATCATCGGCGTAGTGCTGCTGCTTGCTTCCATCTGGCTGGGCGGCCAGATTGCTGCGGATCCGGTCTGGGGCCCAGCTTTCACCTTTACCGGTGTACAGATCACCTGGATGCTGGTGGGCTACGGCTTCGTCGCCGCCGTGCTGCCGGTCTGGCTGGTGTTGGCCCCGCGTGACTACCTGTCGACCTTCCTCAAGATCGGCACCATCGTGGGCCTTGCCATCGGCATCCTGATCATCGCCCCTGAGCTCAAGATGCCAGCGTTGACCCAGTTCACCGATGGCACCGGCCCGGTCTGGAAGGGCACGCTGTTCCCGTTCCTGTTCATCACCATCGCTTGTGGCGCGGTATCGGGGTTCCATGCCCTGATCTCGTCGGGCACCACGCCCAAGCTGCTGGATAACGAAAACAACGCCCGCTACATCGGCTACGGTGGCATGCTGATGGAATCGTTCGTGGCGATCATGGCCATGGTCGCGGCTTCGGTGATCGAGCCGGGCGTGTATTTCGCCATGAACAGCCCGGCTGCCGTGGTAGGTGCAGACACGGTTCCGGTGGCGCAGACGGTCAGCAGCTGGGGCTTCTTGATTACGCCTGAGCAGCTTGAGGCGGTTGCCCGTGACATCGGCGAGCACACCATTCTGGCCCGCGCCGGCGGTGCGCCGACATTGGCCGTGGGTATCGCGCAGATTCTTCACCAAGTGTTGCCAGGCGAGAACACCATGGCGTTCTGGTACCACTTCGCCATTTTGTTCGAGGCCTTGTTCATCCTCACCGCCGTGGACGCCGGTACTCGTGCCGGGCGCTTCATGTTGCAGGATTTGCTGGGCAGTTTCGTGCCGGCGCTCAAGCGCACCGAGTCGTGGGGCGCGAACCTGCTGGCTACTGCCGGTTGCGTGGCCATGTGGGGCTACTTGCTCTATCAAGGCGTGATCGACCCACTCGGGGGTATCAACACCCTGTGGCCGCTGTTCGGCATTTCCAACCAGATGCTGGCCGGTATCGCATTGATGCTGGGCACCGTGGTGCTGATCAAGATGAAGCGCCAGCGCTACATCTGGGTCACCCTGCTGCCAGCCACCTGGTTGCTGATCTGCACCACGGCGGCCGGCCTGATCAAGCTGTTCGATCCCAACCCAGCCGTGGGTTTCCTGGCCTTGGCCAAGAAATACAGCACCGCGCTGGACGCTGGGCAGGTACTGGCACCGGCCAAGGACATCGGGCAGATGCAGCACGTGATCTACAACGCTTATACCAACGCCGGGCTGACCATCCTGTTCCTGCTGGTGGTGTTCAGCATTCTGTTCTTCGCGATCAAGGTGGGTTACGCCGCCTGGGGTCGCAAAGAGCGGACCGACAAGGAAACCCCGTTCCAGGCACTGCCTGACGCTTGAGAGGACTGCTGCGATGTTCAATGACCTGGGTCGGCTGGGCAAATACCTGGGGCAGGCTGCACGCCTTATGGTGGGCATGCCTGATTACGACAATTACGTCGAACACATGAACAAAACGCATCCGGACAAACCGGTCATGACGTACGAAGCGTTCTTCCGAGAGCGCCAGGAAGCGCGTTATGGTGGCAAGTCCGGGCCCAAATGCTGTTAAGCCACAAGCGTTGAGCTGTACCGGCCTCACTGTCGGCAGCCTGCGTTCATCGACCAGCCTGCTCCCCTTGGGGGCAGCCACTGGCGGTCAACGCAGGCCTGTCGCGGTGGGGCCTGTGTTTTTTCCGAACAGGAGATGTTCTGCGTGCAGACCCCGATTCCCGTAACCGTACTGACCGGCTTTCTCGGTGCCGGCAAAACCACGCTGCTCAAGCACATGCTCAAGGCCGAGCATGGCCTGCGGCTGGCCGTGATCGAAAACGAGTTCAGCGAAGCAGGCATCGACAGCCAGTTGCTCGGCGACGAGCCGGTGCAGGTCATGACCCTGGCCAACGGCTGTGTGTGCTGCAGCATTCATGGCGACCTTACCCGTGCTCTGTTCCTGCTGCTGGAGCGGCTCGACGCTGGCGAAATCGCCTTTGATCGGCTGGTGATCGAGTGCACAGGGTTGGCCGACCCTGCGCCAGTGGCACAAACGTTCTTCATCGACGAAGAGCTGCGCGAGCGGTACATCCTGGACGGCATCATCACCCTGGTCGACGCCGCCCATGCCGACGTCCATCTGACCCAGACCATCGCCCAGGCCCAGGTGGGCATTGCCGATCGCCTGTTGCTGAGCAAGACCGACCTGGTGGAGCCGGCCACCGTGCAAGCCCTGCGCGAGCGCCTGGCCCGCATCAATGGGCGGGCAGCCCTGCATGTGGTCGAACAAGGCTGCATCGACCTGGGTGCACTGCTCGATGTACGCGGCTTCAACCTCAACCCAGACCTGGGCGTCAACTTCAAACCCACCCTGCGTCCAGTGCTCAAACCCGCCACCCCGGACCGTATCGCCACCTTGGTGTTGCGCACCGACAAGGCGCTGGATATCGACCGCCTCAGCGACTTCATGAATGGCCTGTTGGAAACCCATGGCACGCAGTTGTTGCGTTACAAGGGCGTGCTCAATATCGCGGGCGAGGACCGCAAGCTGGTGTTCCAGGGCGTGCTCAAGCTCTACGGGTTCGACTGGGACGCTGAATGGGCAGAGGCCGAACCGCGCGAGAGCGTCATGGTGTTCATTGCCGACGACCTTCCCGAAGCTACGATTCGGGCCGGCTTCGAGGCGCTGACGGGCGAGTGACGGGCTGAGCCTGGGCGCCGAACCAACCCGGCCAGGAGCTTCGATGGCGGGTGTGCTGCTCCACGCAAGGGATCAGGCGCTGGGCCAGCACGTCGGTTTGCCGCACCGCCTTGGCCGTGCGGTACTTGGCACTGTGGATGCACTCACGATCGCCAAACTCGCACCGGTTCAACGTGGTACCGCCGCAGGGCCCGTTCGCCAGGCCCTTGGGGCAGGTCTCGGGGCAGGTGTACAAGGTGTCTTCAAGGCGGCAACGACCGCAGGTGTCGCAGCCAAGCAGGGGCCGCTTTACGGCCCGCTCCAGGCTGTGCAGCACCTGGGCGCCCAGGCCTGTCGTCCACATCGGCTGGCGAACCGCCCACCCGAACAGCTGACTCACCGGATTGCTACGGCTGAACAGCAGGCCATGCATGCCATGCATGGCGTGGTAGCGGGCTTTCTGCGCAAACGTGGCCACGACACGTGACTCTCCCTCGCGCCACGCCGCCTGCGGTGGATGAAACGTCACCGCCGGTAGGCCAGGCATTTGCCAGCTGGCCTGCCAGGCAGGCGCCCATTGCTCCAGCGTGGTCACGTGCGCCTGCCAGTGCTCAAGGCGTGCCTCCAAGGCAAGCAGCTGGCTGGGCTCATGAATGCCCGACAGGTGCACGCCGGCGTAGCCCATCAGCTTCACCCCAATGACCTGCAGGGCCAGGCGGTCGATGCTGCGCGCCTGGGCAAAAGCCTTGGATTGCGCCGTCTCGGCTGCCAGCATTTGCCGCATCGACGGGGTGACGGTCACGCCTGCGACATGATCGAGCATGCCCGCGCGGCCTTGGGTAAGGCTCATGAGACAGGCCAGCAGGGGTTTAGGCGCGCGTTGGCGGCGCATCCAGTGCATGGCCTCCTGATGCTTGGCGGCATCGAAACCTAGCTGCAGGATGAAAAAGTCGGCACCGGCTGCCAATTTCTTTTCAGCCTTCAGGTACTGAGCGGCACCTTCCTCCTCTCGGTACTTGAACGGGTTGAGTGCTGCGCCCAGCCACCAGTGTGGATAGGCCTGGCGGGCGATCTGCAACGCTGCGACCGATTCCAGGTACCGCACCGGGCGCTCGCCTGGCGTATGGCCTGGCAGGCGATCCCCTGTCAGCATCAGCAGCTGGTGCTGGCCTGCAGCGTCCATGCGCCGCATCTGGGCGAGCAAATGGTGGCGCTCCCGGTCCTTGCCGGAGAAGTGAGGCAGGGCGGGCACCGGGTGCTCGAAACAGGCCAAGGCGTCCAGGGGAGACATGTCCAGCGGGCTGCTCACTCGGTCACCGATGGCAAGTGTCATCGGCCAGCCACACACTTGCCCACGGGCCATTATTGCGTCCATCGCCGCAAAACGCTCTGCTGACGGTTTGGGAACGAACTCCATGACGCAAGCGAATTGCTGCTCTTGCAGGGCGGTTTTGAGCACGCTCATGACGGACACCGGGTGTGGGCAGGCTGGCATTGTGCGCCAGCCCTGCGAGCGGGTCATGCCCGGGTGCGCAGGGCACTGATCTGATCAAGACATGGCAATGAGCCGCGGGCGCGCCCAATGTGAGTGAACATGAGAAAAACTTGGGTTGATCTCAAATTTATTGAGTTTGTTTCAAACGCCAATCGATCTGAAAATGCCGCCATCATTTCTGCACACTGGGGAACACACATGGCACTGGCGCACAACCTGGGCTTTCCACGCACTGGCAACGACCACGCGCTGCGCGCACGTCATTGGCAAATGCAGAAAGACGCCGGGATCGAGCTGTTGCCTGTGGGCGATGTGGACTGGCAGGGTGGGGCCGTGCGCGACCCTCGCACGCCAGTGACGCAGCCTTTCACCCAGCTTGCCGATCAGCTGCTGAAGGAAGTGGCCCAGGCCAGTGCGCTTGGCCACACCGTCAAACCTGTTCTTGTCGGCCCTTTGACCTATTTGTGGCAAAGCGCGGCGCAAGACGGGCACAGCCTGGTGCTGGAATGTGTAGACGAACTGCTTCCGCACTATGACGACGTTCTCAATCGTCTGGCCGAACTAGGCGTGCAGTGGGTGCAGATCGATGAACCGATCCTTGCCCAGGCGCTGCCGCAGGACTGGAAAAACGCCTACGAGCGGGTTTACAACATTCTGCAGCGTGCCCCGTTGAAGAAGCTGATCGCGACATGGGCCGGTGGCTTGCAGGGCAACCTTGGCCTGGCCGCGAACTTGCCGGTGGACGGCTTGCACATCGACCTGGTGAGTGACCCTGAACAGCTGACGACCACCCTGGACCGTCTGCCTGCCTACAAGGTGCTGTCGCTGGGCCTGGTCGATGCAGAAAACGATGCCCAGCATGCCCTGGACAGCAAGTGGCACTGGCTGTGTGAAGCCAATGAGCGTCTGGGGGAGCGACTGTGGATCGGTACGGCCTGTTCACTGCTGCACAGCCCGCTGGGCGTCGCCGTGCAGGCCTGTGAGGATGTCGCCCGGCTGGCCAAGGCGCTCAATGACCCGATCAAGGCGACGCCACCCACGTTCGATGCCCTGCAGGTGGCCAGCGCCTGATCGTGCATGGCAGGTGCCGCTGCGCACTGGCGTGCTTAGCGGCCCCGGGTGCCCGTGGCTCGGTTGATCAGCGCTCGATCGCCAGGGCCACGCCTTGTCCACCACCGATACACAGCGTGGCCAGGCCTTTCTTGGCATCGCGCTTGATCATCTCGTGCAGCAAGGTGACCAGCACGCGGCATCCGGATGCACCGATGGGATGACCCAGCGCAATCGCCCCACCGTTCACGTTGACCCGCGAAGCATCCCACGCAAGCGCCTTGCCAACCGCCAGCGCCTGGGCCGCAAACGCCTCGTTGGCTTCGATCAGATCCAGGTCGGCCAAGTGCCAGCCTGCCTTGCCCAGGCAGCGTTCAGTCGCAGAGACAGGGGCGATCCCCATTACGGCAGGGTCGACTCCAGCGCTGGCATAGGCCGTGATCCTGGCCAGCACGGGCAAGCCCAATGCCTGGGCCTTTTCAGCGTTCATCAGCAGCACTGCCGCAGCCCCATCGTTGAGGCTGGAGGCATTCCCTGCCGTCACGCTGCCATCCTTCTTGAAGGCAGGACGCAGTTTGGCGAGGGATTCGACCGTGGTGTCCGAGCGTGGCTGTTCGTCTTGGGCGAAAACCTTGGGCTCGCCTTTTTTCTGGGGCAGCAGGATCGGGGTGATTTCAGCCTCGAAGCGGCCAGCGGCGATGGCTGCCACCGCCTTGCGCTGCGACTCGGCCGCAAAAGCGTCCTGCTGTTCGCGGCTCAGCCCGTATTCTTGCACCAGGTTTTCGGCAGTGATGCCCATGTGGTAATCGTTGAACGCGTCCCACAGGCCGTCGCTGATCATGCTGTCGATCAACTGACCATGGCCCATGCGCTGGCCGGTGCGGGCAGAAGGCATGACATAAGGGGCGAGGCTCATGTTTTCCTGGCCGCCGGCGATCACCACCTCGGCATCGCCGCAGCGAATGGCCTGGGCGCCCAGGTGCAGTGCCTTGAGCCCCGAGCCGCAGACCTTGTTCAGGGTCAAGGCAGGCACGCTGAACGGCAGGCCTGCCTTGATGGCTGCCTGACGAGCAGGGTTCTGCCCGGCGCCGGCCGTCAGCACCTGGCCCATGATCACCTCGTCGACCTGCGCCGGATCCAGCCCGGTTTGCTCCAACAGATGCTTGATCACGGCTGCCCCCAGGTCGACGGCCGGGACGCCAGCCAGGGCGCCCTGGAAGCTGCCGATGGCGGTGCGGGTCGCGGCGACGATCACCACTTCGTTCATGTTGTTGTTCTCCGTCTGAAGGTGAGGGCACCCAGCATCGGCGCATTTTGCTCATTTGTTAAGTTTGTTTTTGTTGCCTATTGATAGGAAAACCGAATCAATGCCTAGGCGCAGGAAGAGGGCGTCCGGACAGGGCGCTCCGTCGCCAGTCGGCCACCGATTTTGCATCGCTGCGCTCAACCCTTAAGATGTGTCGCCTGACCTGCGGGGTGAGTCTTACCCCTCAGTCCACTTTTGAAAACGCCCTGCGTGGCGTTATCGTGCATAAACCAGACGAGGTACAGACATTGGCCATCATTCATCCTAAGGTCCGCGGTTTCATCTGCACCACGACTCATCCCAAGGGCTGCGAGCTCAACGTCCGTGACCAGATCGAAGCCACCCGCAAACGGGGCGTACGCGAGGATGGTCCGAAGAAGGTGTTGGTCATCGGTGCCTCCAGTGGCTACGGCCTGGCGGCGCGCATCACTGCCGCCTTCGGTTTCAAGGCCGACACCCTGGGCGTGTTCTTCGAAAAGCCAGGCACCGAAACCAAAGCCGGCACCGCCGGCTGGTACAACGCGGCGGCGTTCGACAAGTTCGCCAAGGCCGAGGGCCTGTACAGCAAGTCGATCAACGGTGACGCCTTCTCCGACGAAGCGCGGGCCAAGGTCATCGAGCTGATCAAGAACGACATGGGCGGCAAGGTCGACCTGGTCATCTATTCGCTCGCCTCACCGGTGCGCAAGCTGCCACAGACAGGCGAACTGGTGCGCTCGGCGCTCAAGCCGATTGGCCAGCCGTACAAGTCGACGGCCATCGACACCAACAAGGACGCCATCATCGAGGCCAGCATCGAGCCGGCCACCGAGCAGGAAATCGCCGACACCGTGACCGTCATGGGTGGCCAGGACTGGCAGCTGTGGATCGATGCCCTGGCCGGTGCCGATGTGCTGGCCGAAGGCGCCCGCACCGTCGCCTTCAGCTACATCGGCACCGAAATCACCTGGCCCATCTACTGGCACGGCGCCCTGGGCAAGGCCAAGCAGGACTTGGACGACACTGCTCTGCGCCTGGACCAGAAGCTGGCGGCTGACGTAAAGGGCGGCGCCAATGTGGCTGTGCTCAAGTCGGTCGTGACCCAGGCCAGCTCGGCCATCCCGGTGATGCCGCTGTACCTGTCGATGGTGTTCAAGATCATGCAGGAGAAGGGCGTCCACGAAGGTACCCAGGATCAGCTCGATCGCATGTTCCGTGACCGTATGTATCGCACCGACGGCGCGCCAGCGCAGGTCGACGAGAAAGGCCGTCTGCGCCTGGACGACTGGGAACTGCGCGACGACGTGCAGGACGCCTGCAAGGCCATGTGGCCACAGGTGACTACCGAGAACCTGTTCGAGCTGACCGACTATGCCGGTTACAAGAAGCAGTTCCTGAACCTGTTCGGCTTCGAGCGCACTGACGTCGACTACGACGCAGATGTGGCGACCGACGTGCAGTTCGATTGCGTCCAGCTGTAATCGAGCGCTCTGGGTTCAGATTACCGGGGCTGCCAGGCAGCCCCGGTATTCATGCTGCGATGCCGACCTCCAGGGCGCAGTCCACTGGATGGCAGCCCCTCATCAAGCCTTGCGCGACAGCGGCAGTGTCTCGAACTTGACGCCTGCCAGGCCATACGCGATCAGCGCACGGATATTCCCATGGTCTTGGCCCTCGGGTGTGGCCTGCACATCTCGATAATGCTCGCCAAAAGCCAGCAGCGCTTCACGATCACTCAATCCCTCGAGCAACGCCAAGCCCAAGGTCTTGCATGAACCTTCGTTCTGCCCGGCTGCGTTTTCGACGTCACCGTTGCTGAAGGCCCGGGGCTGATAGGCATAGTGTTCGGCAATGAATGCCAGGGTGTCGGCGAACACATGTTCACCACTGTCCAGGCTGGCGCGCAGGGTAGTCAGATCAGTCACGGGGTTTTCCTTGTTCGAATGCGGCCTGCTGCTGGGGGCTGGCCTCTTTCTGGTACTGGGCCTTCCACTCGCCGTAAGGCATGCCGTAGACGGCTTCGCGCGCCTCGTCCAGGCTCAGGTCCAGCTGCCGCTCGTCGGCTGCCGCCTTGTACCACTTGGACAGGCAGTTGCGGCAGAACCCGGACAGGTTCATCAGGTCGATGTTCTGCACGTCGGTGCGTGAACGCAGGTGTTCCACGAGCCGGCGGAAAGCGGCGGCTTCCAGTTCGAGCTGTTGCTGTGGGGTCATGGGCTTCTCTCAAATAATGCGGTTTTTCAGGTGGCGGCCACCATTGATGACCACTTGGCTGCCGGTGCTGTACTGACTGGCAAGCAGGTACTTGACCGTCTCGATCAGCGGCCCGGCGCCCGGTTCGAATTCCAGCAGTGCCTTCTTCAGTGTCTGTTGGCGATAGGCTTCGTCGCCGCCCTCCTTGAGGATCAGCAGCCCAGGCAGAATACCGTTGACGTGCACCGTGGGCGCGTACTTTTCGGCGAACGACAACACCATGTTCTGCAGCGCGGCCTTGGTGGCGGCATAGCCGATGTGGCTTTTGCTGCCGCGCGAGGATGTCTCGTCGCAGACGTGGATGATGTCAGCCTTGTCGACCTTGGCCAACAGCTCGCCCAAGGCCAGGTTGAGATGATAGGGCGCTTCGACATGAAGGCGGAACATGGTCTCGAGGTTGGCCAGGCCATCGTCGAGCCACAGCGAAGCGTTGTGGATGACGGCGCGCAGGCCATCGTAATGGCTGTAGAGGTAGTCGACCAATGCCTGGCGATCGGCCACCTGGCACAAGTCTGCCGTGAACGGGATGATGTTGGGGTGTGGCGATTGCGGCTGGACGCTGCGGCTGGCACTGACTACCGTATGGCCGGCCTGGGCCAGTTCCATGGCCAGGGCCAGCCCGACGCGTTGGCTGGCTCCGGTTATCAGGATAGGGCTGTTCATGTTCGGGGCGGTCAACTGTATCTGTCGAGGGTTGCCGCCCAGCATACCCCAACTGCCCAGCGCGTGTGAGGCCTGCGCCTACCGGCTACGCCAGGCGTGTTCACGTGTTGACGAACCCTGCAGCCAGCCCGCCAGCAGGTGCGTTGAAAGGGGGATGAACAGGTACACCATCAGGGGGGTGAGCGCCAGGGTGCTCACAAGCACGCGTGGCAACAGGTCCATGCCTGCCAACCAGTGACCGAACAGCATATTGAAAGCCAGTGACACCGGAAAGAACGCCAGCCAGATCGCCGTGGCCTGCTTCCAACGGGGTGGTTTACGCACCAAGGCAGTGCCGAACCAGTCGTTTATGCCACTGACCCGTGCCTCTCTGGGGCGCTCGAACAGCCCGTTGCCCCGCTTGAGCCAGGCGCGCCGGGAAGCCGAATGTTCCCAGGCATGCAGGGTCGGCTCGTCACTGAAGCGGAAGATGATCTGAAACTCATCGCCGTCGCGCGGCGGTGCGAGAATCCCTGAGCCCAGGTAGCCGGGGAAGTCGGTGGCCAGCTGTTCGCCCTCATGGAGCCAGGCCAGCAATTCTTCGTAGCGGCCGTCGGCGGCGCGCCGCGACACCATCAAGGTGACGGGGGATCTAGACATCGTGTATCTCCTGACGACGAGGCTGGCGGGTAGCTGGCCCCTTGGCTGTGTCGGCCGGGGTGGTGGTCGACTCAGTTAGGCATGCAAGAAGTGGGCGCGGATTATGGCGTATCGCCCGGGCAGGCGTAAGTCATAGGGTGGGTAAACACGGCGCGTTCGTCGGGTGTGGGCTTCAGCCGGGCATTTGCGTATGCAACTCAGGGTGAGCCAGCCGGTGCTTGTGGAGAATGAAATCGCGCAGGCGTTCGATGTCATCCTGGGCAGTGCCACTCAGGTCATAAGCGGCCTTCGATCCGTCGATACGCCGGCCGAGCTTGCCGTGAAGCTCGATTGGGCAGACCCCGTCCGGGGCGAATCGGAGCGTGAAGACATCAGGGGCGTCAGGTAGGTCGCGCGCTTGCACAAGCACACCTTTGACAGAAATGTCACACACCCAGAGCCCGCTGTCGTCACCATGGGCGTCGAGCAGCGCACAGGGCGGATCAAGGGTCAGTCGCCAGGGTCGCAGCCTGGGGCCTATCTCGAAAATGTCGGGCGCGCCCAGTTGCAATTGCAGCGTATGGAACTCGTCTTCGATCAGCTGCAGCGGAATGCTGATTTGCTGGTTGTCGACATGGGCCTGCAAGGTGACTTGCTCATGCGCGACCAGGCGCGTCAACAGGCCCTGGATGCGGCTGTCCCCATTGACCAGGAGGCTCGTCATGGCTTCGGCCATGTCGAACTGCGGGGAGTGCTGGACATCCTGGATATAGTCCAGCTCATCCTGGGTCAAAAGCGTGTCGGGGGGCATCTCGAAACTCGATGTGGATGGTTCTACAACTCAGTTGACTCCAAAAAACAACCGGGGTTCAGGTCTGGTCACCGGCTTTCTGACGAACGCGCAGCTCGGCCAATTCGCGTTCCATTTCCACTTGCCGGGTAACGTCCTTCTGAATGCCGATGAAGTACAGGCGCTGGTCAGCCGCATGCCTTAGCGGGGTAATCGAAAGCTCGTTCCAGAACGCGGTGCCATCCTTGCGGTAGTTACGCAGCACTTCACGGCAGGCCCGGCCCTCTGCCAACGCCTTGCGGATGCGCGCGCGGCCCAGTTGGTCGCGGTCGTCTCCCTGCAGGAATCGGCAGTCCTGGTACAGGATTTCATCTCGGCTGTAGCCGGTGAGGCGCTCGAAAGCCGCATTCACGTAGATGAGGATGGTGTCGTCGCCTTCCTGTTCGGCGACCACGATACCGTCGTCCGAGGCATCGACCATCGATTGCAGCAACTGCGCAGTGATCATGTGTAGGTCATGCAGTGAAGGGATGAGGGCCACGGGCATTACCACGGCCTTGTGCCAGCGCTGGGTGCTAGTATCCTACGATTTCACTCAGTATCGGAAACCTTTTCCCTGATGAAAGTCGTCATTATTTCCGGATCGGTGTACGGCACCGCCGAAGAAGTCGCCCGTCACGCCGAATCGCTGCTCAAGGCTGCTGGCCTGGAGGCCTGGCACGCCAACCGAGCCTCTTTGCCCGACCTGCAGGCGTTCGGCCCGCAGGCAGTGCTGGCGGTGACCTCCACCACCGGCATGGGCGAGCTGCCCGACAACCTCATGCCCCTCTACAGCGCCATTCGCGACACCCTGCCGGCCGCCTGGCGTGGCCTGCCGGGTGCAGTCATCGCCTTGGGCGATTCCAGTTATGGCGATACGTATTGCGGCGGCGGCGAACAGATGCGCGAACTGTTTGCCGAACTTGGCGTGCACGAGGTGGTGCCCATGCTGCGGCTCGATGCCAGCGAGAGCGTGACACCGGAAACCGATGCCGAGCCGTGGCTGGCTGAACTGGCCCAGGCACTGAACGCCTGACGTTTTGCAGGACGGGAACGCAGCCGGCAACCAGACAGGCTGCGCCTACCGCTGGTGCAGGTGACTCGCTCAGTCATCAAGCTGGCTGGCAACGCAAGTTCAAGCGCCTCGGCCGCTGGCTAGACTGTGTCTCGACATAGAGAGCACATGAAAGTGCCGAGGTGACATGCAATGACAGCAGCCTTGCCCTATCGCGTCCATATTCCTTAACCCGGTGCCTTCCGATGCCCATGGCCGAAATTCCATTGTGCGTCTGGCGTACCCGGGGACAGAGTTTCACATTCCGGGGTCAGAGCATCCGCTACTGGACCGCAGGGCAAGGAACGCCCCTGCTTTTGCTACATGGTTTTCCTACAGGGAGCTGGGACTGGCATTACCTGTGGGGGCCTCTGGCCCAGCGCTATCGGGTGGTGGCCTGCGACATGCTAGGGTTCGGCGATTCGGCCAAACCGGTTGATCACGTCTATAGCCTAATGGAGCAGGCCGACTTGCAGCAGGCCTTGCTGGCTCACCTGCAGATCGAGCAGCCGGTGGATGTGCTGGCTCATGACTACGGCGGTAACGTGGCTCAGGAACTGCTGGCTCGGCATCATGAACAGCGTGCCAGTATCGCCAGCTGCGTCTTTCTCAACAGCGGCCTGTTTCCTGAAGGCTGTCGCATGCTGCTGCTGCAGAAGCTGCTGCTAAGCCACCTGGGGTGGTTGGTGGCGCGTTCGTTCAGCCGTGATGACTTGGTGCGTCACCTGACCCGTGTCTACGGGCCGTGTACCCACCCGAGCGAAAGCGTGCTCGACGACTTCTGGAGCATGCTGGCTGCCAATCGCGGCACGCGCGTGCTGCACAGGCTTGCCGGTTACGTGCCTGAACGCATGCGCCACCGTGATCGCTGGACACAGGCGCTGCAAGGGACGGTGCCGTTGCGTCTGATCGCGGGCGCAGTCGATCCCCTTTATGGCGCGCACATGGTCGAACACTACCGTCGGCACGTACCGACCGCCGATGCCGTGCTGTTGCAGGGTATTGGTCATCATCCGCATACCGAAGCGCCGCAACAGGTGTTGCGTCATTACCTGGCGTTCAGGGAGCCCGCCCAGGCGTTCGGCTCGCTCAAGGTGGCCCAGTCCTGACCCGTTGAAGCGGCAACCAGGCCCTTGAGCACTAAATCGCAGGCAAAAAAAACCGCTGCCTTTCGCAGCGGTCAATCGAGACGTCAGATCAAGGAGCTTCAAAATCTACGTCGATACACCTGGCTGACACCGCGAGCGGGGGGAGAGCCCTCGGTGGCAGCCAGTGATCCGATAATAAGCAATTGAATCCGCTGGAAAAACCGCATACGGCGACATTCACCGTTACATACCAGGCAACAGTCTGCAGTACTCAAGGCGCTGGGCAGTGCCCCATGCGCCAGCTTGTCTCGCGCGTGGCAGCCAGTAGCCGCTGCGCCGCAGGGCCTTGTTCATCGGCCTGGAACATCGACGTGGGCCCCACCACCGTCATCACCGCAGCGATCTGCCCCATGGCGTTGAAGATCGGTGCCGACAGCGCATCCACACCCGGCATCAGCAGCCCGTGGATGTGGTGCAGGCCGCGTTCACGTATACCTGCCAGTACCTGCTGATAATCATCAGGCCGCTGCTTGAGCTGGGTCAGCTCGCGCGCCATCAGGTCCACGGTTTCCCGCTCAGGCAAATGGGCCGCGAACACCAGCCCGGTGGACGAGGTCAGCAGCGGCAATACCGAGCCGATCTGCGTCACCACGGTGACGGCGCGCACGGCCGGTTCGATGCTTACCACGGTCGCCCCCTGGTTGCCCCACACCGCAATGAAGCAACTCTCGTTCAATTCATCACGCAGATGGGAGAGCGGCAACGCGGCGACTTTCAGTACATCGATGCTGCCCAGCGCGGCCATGCCCACGCGCAATGCTTCGCGCCCCAGACCGTAATGATTGGTGGCCGCATTCTGTTCGGCGAACCCGCTGGCAATCAAGGCTTGCAGGTAACGATGCACCTTGCTCGCCGGCATCTGGACATGCTCTGCGAGCCTGGACAGTGACGTAGAAGGCGAGAGTTCGGCCAATGCCTTGAGGATGTCGGTGCCCACCTCGGCTGAGCGGACCTTCTGCTTGCCGTTGTCGGTAGGGGAGCTGGCTTTGGCCATCGGTAGGGTCATCCGCGAGTCATCGAGTCGCGCCTTTATAGCTTGACGCCTGGCGCAGAGCAAATTACGTTATTCGTAATCTGATTACGATAAAAACAATGCAGATGCGCCGCCGTTCCCTCGGGCAGCAGCAACTGCTCCCACAGGCCGCCCCGGCCCGGAGGCATCGATGAATCGCGACCCTGCACCTGACCTTCACTACCTCAGCGGTTTCGGCAACGAATTCACCAGCGAAGCGTTGCCAGGCGCATTGCCGGTCGGGCAGAACTCGCCTCAGAAAACCCCCTATGGGCTCTATGCCGAGCTGCTCTCCGGCACAGCGTTCACCATGGCCCGTCATGAGCTGCGCCGCACCTGGATGTACCGCATCCGGCCGTCGGCCGCTCACCCGCGTTTCGAGCGCCTTGCGCGCCAGCCTCTGAGCGAGGCGTTGGGTACGATTACGCCCAACCGCCTGCGCTGGAACTCGCAGCCCATCCCGCAAACGCCGACCGACTTCATCGAGGGTTGGGTGCCCATGGCGGCCAATGGCCCTGCTCATTCGCCTGGCGGTGTGAGCATCTACATCTACTGCACCAACCGCTCCATGGAGCGCGTGTTCTTCAACGCCGACGGTGAGCTGTTGCTGGTGCCTGAGCAAGGTCGCCTGCGCATCGCCACCGAGCTGGGTGTCATGCAGGTCGGCCCGCTTGAAATTGCAGTGATTCCCCGCGGCATGAAATTTCGCGTCGAGCTGGTCGATGCCCAGGCGCGTGGCTACCTTGCCGAAAACCACGGCGCGCCCCTGCGCCTGCCGGACCTGGGGCCCATCGGCAGCAATGGCCTGGCCAACCCTCGCGATTTCGAAACGCCGGTGGCCGCTTATGAACAAACCACCGGGCCGGTGCAGCTGGTACAGAAATTCCTGGGGGAGCACTGGGCATGTGAACTCCAGCATTCGCCGCTGGACGTGGTGGCCTGGCACGGCAGCAACGTGCCTTACAAATACGACCTGCGCCGCTTCAATACCTTGGGCACCGTCAGCTTCGACCACCCGGACCCCTCGATCTTCACCGTGCTCACCTCACCGACCAGTGTGCACGGCCTTGCCAACATGGACTTCGTGATCTTCCCGCCGCGCTGGATGGTGGCCGAGAACACCTTCCGTCCACCGTGGTTCCACCGCAATCTGATGAACGAGTTCATGGGGCTGATCGACGGTGCCTACGATGCCAAGGCCGAAGGCTTCGTGCCCGGTGGCGCCTCCCTGCACAGCGTCATGAGCGCCCATGGCCCGGATGCCGAGACGTGCGACAGGGCCATCGCCGCCGAGCTTGCCCCGCACAAGATCGAGAACACCATGGCGTTCATGTTCGAGACCAGCCAGGTGCTGCGCCCGAGCCAGTACGCCATGGCCTGCCCGCAGTTGCAGACCGACTACGACAGCTGCTGGGCCACCTTGCCCAGCACCTTCAACCCGAACCGGAGATAACCCATGAACCAACACGCTATCGCCCGCAGTTGGGTGAGCCATGCCAATGGGCACAGTGACTTCCCGCTGCAGAACCTGCCCTTGGGTATCTTCAGTCGTGGCAGCGAGGCCAGACGCTGTGGCGTGGCCATCGGCGATGCCATCCTCGACCTTCAGGCGGTGCTGGGCTTGGGTTTGTTCGAAGGTCAGGCCAAGGCGGCGGTACTCGCTACGCAGGGCGGCACCTTGAATGGGTTCTTCGCACTGGGGCGCGGAGCGCGCGTGGCGCTGCGTGAACGGCTGCTCGAGTTGCTCGGTGAGCAGTCCGAGCACCAGGCAATGCTGGAAGGGGCGCTTTACCCCGCCAGCACTTGCCAGATGCACGTGCCGGCCCAGATCGGCGATTACACCGACTTCTACGTGGGCATCGAGCACGCCCGCAACATCGGCAAGTTATTCCGCCCCGACAACCCCTTGCTTCCCAACTACAAGTACGTGCCCATCGGCTATCACGGCCGTGCATCGACCATTCGCCCCTCCGGGACGGATGTTCGCCGGCCCAAGGGCCAGACATTGCCCGCCGGGCAGAGCGAACCGAGCTTCGGCCCCTGTGCGCGGCTGGACTACGAGCTGGAGCTGGGCATCTGGATCGGGCAGGGCAATGACATGGGCCAGGCCATCCCCATCGGCGATGCCGCCGAGCACATCGCGGGCCTGTGCCTGCTCAACGACTGGTCGGCGCGAGACATCCAGGCGTGGGAATACCAGCCACTGGGGCCGTTCCTGTCCAAAAGCTTCGTGACCACGATTTCGCCCTGGGTCGTCACGGCCGAGGCGCTGGCGCCCTTGCGCTGCGCTCAGCCGGCCAGGCCGCACGGGGATCCCCAGCCGCTGTCCTACCTGCTCGACAAGCGTGATCAGGCAGCCGGTGCATTCGACATCGAACTGGAGGTGCTGCTGCTCACCGAGCGCATGCGCGAGGACGGTGCTACACCGCACCGCCTGGCCCTGAGCAACACCCGCAGCATGTACTGGACGGTGGCCCAACTGGTGGCGCACCACAGTGTCAACGGTTGCCAGTTGCAACCCGGCGACCTGTTCGGTTCCGGCACCCTGTCAGGTGCCGCCCCAGGGTCCTATGGCAGCTTGCTGGAAATCACCGAGGGCGGTAAGCACCCGGTGGAGTTGCCCAATGGCGAAGTGCGCAAGTTTCTGGAGGACGGCGACGAAGTCATCCTGCGGGCACGGGGTGTGTGCGACGGCGAGGTGAGCATCGGGTTCGGCGAGTGCCGTGGCCGGGTCATCGCGGCCAACTGAGGAGACGCAGGCATGGAGCTGTATACCTATTACCGTTCCACCTCGTCCTACCGGGTGCGGATTGCCTTGGCCCTCAAAGGGCTGAGCTTCCGTGCACTGCCCGTCAACCTGCTGAAAGGCGAGCATCGGCAAGCCGGTTACCTGGGTATCAATGCCCAGGGCCGGGTACCCACCCTGCGTACAGACGGTGGAGAGCTGCTGGTGCAATCCCCAGCGATCATCGAGTACCTGGAAGAGGCCTACCCGCAGCCCGCCCTGCTACCGGAAGGTGCAGCGCAGCGCGCCCAGGCCCGCGGGGTGGCGGCGATCATCGGCTGCGACATCCACCCCCTGCACAACGTCAGCGTGCTCAACCGCCTGCGTGAAGCGGGCCAGGATGAAGTGCAGATCAACCAATGGATCGGTCATTGGATAAGCCAGGGGCTGGGGGCTGTCGAGCAGGCGATCGGCGATGATGGCTACTGCCTGGGCGATACGCCCGGCCTGGCGGATGTCTATCTGATACCGCAGCTTTATGCCGCCGAGCGATTCGGGATCGACCTGGGGCGTTACCCGCGCATCCGCAGAGTGGCGGCGTTGGCGGAGCAGCATCCGGCGTTCATGCAGGCTCATCCTTCGCGTCAGTCCGATACACCGCGGTGAGCGCACCAAGCCGCGGTTGATCTGAGAAGTCGTTCATTGCCTAGCGTGGCTTGGATGACTGCTCAGGCGCCTCATCATGCGCATCGGCTTTGCGTTCCTTGGTTGCGCTCCTGTAGGCCCTGTCGTTGAGCGACTGCAGGAGGATTTGGTTAAGCGATAGCTGAGCTGCAAGCTGAGCCTGTTGCATAACCATGCTTTGAGCCTGTATTTCCTTGAGCTCCTTGAGTGTGGCATTGGCTTCCACAAGTTGACTGGCGATCTTTCTGAGTTGAACGTTAGACACTTTCGGCTGTTCGCTCTGTGTCGTCTGTCCGCACCCTGGCAATCCCATGAAAGTCAGCGTCAAAGTGGTTATGGCAGTTATGCGAGTCGGTATGTTCAAAGCTTGCTTTCCTTGCTAATGGGTGCGCTGAGCCTGTGAGGTTGCGCATTGCAGATAGTCCGTTGTGCCAGATCATCACTAATTCTGGTGATCCAATCCAGTTACTTGTGCCCCTGCGCCATTACTTTTAGAAAGACGTTAGCCCCCGCTCATCTGCCGTCAGTGAATCGAGCGATTGATCGAAGGCAGCTGACCCAGTCGCTCGCTCACTGCCAGTCGCTGCACAGGGTCTTCCGTGAGCAGCAACGCATGTTCCAGGTCGAAGCGTTCGGCGTGCGGGCAATCGAGTTGCCTGTACAGGCTTGCCCGGGCCAGGTAGTCGCCAACCTGGGCGGGCCCCAGTTGCATGACGCGCTCGGCATCGATCAGCGCCGCGAGTGGGGCATCATTACTGGTGTGCAGGTGGCGCAAGTTGCGTGACAGCCGTTGCAGCATCTGCATCGCGCTGGCCGGGCGCAGGTGCTCGGCGCTCAACGCGGTGCCAGGGCCGTACTGGCGGATCAGCAGCTCCCGGCAATCATTGGGGTAAAGACGCCGACCGCCGCAGGGGTCGAGCAAATGGTCGGCACCCGGCACGCGCAATAGGAAGTGCCCCGGGAAGCTGACACCTTCGAGTGGAATGGACAAACGTTGCGCAAACTCCAGTGCCAGGATGGCCAAGGCCAACGGTTGGCCGCGTCGCCTTGTCAGCACATGGTTCATCAAGGCAGCGTGCGGACGCAGCGGCAGGTATTCATCCTGTTGGAAACCCAACGCGTTGAGCTGGCGCAAAAGCGGCTGGGCAAGTTCAGTGGCCGCCACCATGGGCAGGTGAATGCTGATGGTGTGCTGCATGTTCTGGCAGATGGCCTGGCAGGCATCAGGGTCGACGCTTGGGTCATGTTCGACGGCGATCCACAGCGCAGCTTGCAGCAGGGCGGCAGGCTTGTTTTCAAGGCAGGCCAGGCAGGCTTGACGTGGCTTCATGGGCTTCTCCACTCACCCTTGAGTAATAGCCGGCCAGAGCGGTTTCGTCCAGTTGTCCGGTAGCCCGGCCTGCCCGGTTCAGGTGCCTATACTGGATGCTGCACCTCATGGGGGAGCCAGGCCATGTTCGCACTGATGCAAAGCACCCGTACTCAGTCACTGCATGTGTTCAACGATCCGCAGACAGGCCTAGAAGCCGTCGTGGTCATTCACAGCGAGCGGTTCGGGCCGGCCATGGGCGGTTGTCGCTACCTGGCCTACACCGATCATGAGAGTGCCATCACCGATGCAGTCACCCTGGCCCAGGGCATGAGCTACAAAGCGGCAATGGCGGGCCTGCCGTTCGGGGGCGGCATGGCGGTCATTTTGCGCAGTCCGCATGTGAACGACCGCGCCGCCCTGTTCGAGGCACTCGGCCGCTGCATCGATAGCTTGCAAGGGCGACTGCTCATTGCCCTGGACAGCGGCACCTCGACGCTGGACATGGACTGCCTGGCGCAGGGCACCCCCCATGTTGTCAGCACGACGGCGCTGGGTGACCCTGCCCCACATGCGGCGATGGGGGTATTCGCGGGCCTGCGCGCCACCGCCCATGCACGGCTGGGCAGCCACAACCTGGAAGGGCTGCGTGTTGCCGTTCAGGGACTGGGGAGCGTGGGGTATGCGCTGGCCGAACATCTGCATGCATCCGGTGCAGACCTGCTGGTCAGCGACCTGGAGCCAGGCCGGGTGCGACTTGCAGTGGAGCAGTTCGACGCACAACCGATTGCCCACGATGCGCTACCCAGTACACCGTGCGACATCTTCGCCCCATGCGGCGTAGGCCCGGGATTGAATGGGCAAAGTGTGATGCAGTTGAGGTGCGCGGCGGTGGCAGGCGCTGCGAATAATCAGCTGGCATCGCTGCATGTTGCCGATCAGTTGGAGGGGCGAGGAATTCTCTATGCGCCTGATTACGTGATCAACGCAGGCGCCCTGATCTACTCGGCGTTGGCTCACAAGGGCGAAAGAGCGGAGGCGATCACCGCCCATATTGCCCGTATACCTGCCCGACTCACCGAAGTGTTCGGCCATGCCCAGGCTGAAAAGCGTTCACCTGCACGTGTGGCGCAGGCGCTGGCGGAACGTTTGCTGTACGCGTGATTTCCGCGCCCTTAGGCAATCAAGGCACCAGCGATCGCTATTGAGCAGCATCGCCCTCGAGCAGTTCACCCAGCGCGTCAGGCTGGCTCTTGAACGCCCTGGCAAACACGTCGCGGTTCTTCGCCATGTAGATACCAGCTTCTTCTACCTGCTGCTCACTCAATGATGGCACGGCCTTGTGCAGCACCTCTGCCAGGCGCTCAGCCAGTTCGAGCATCTTGTCGTGACGGTCTGCTTCGGCTTTATCCATGATTTATCTGACCTCAAAGTGCCTAGATAGCGGGGGGATGAGAGCTCCGCAGCCCCGCGTCCCGTCAGACCTGCGACGTAAGGTCTTGATTAGTCCAGTCAACTGGTTTACGTTAAAAATGTGCCAATGTAGCACCGTAGGTTGTTAGATAGTTGGCAGACGACGGAGTTATCCGCGGCCCAGCATCTGTACCTTTAAGACATAAACTAATGTCAAGGTGCGGATATATGGGCGGCAAAAATATATTTATACGTTTTTTGTTTGAAATTCTCACCGGTTATCAATTGCTGTCCGTGCTAGTTGATTATAAGTCAACTAGCTGTCTTAAGTTAAGATCAAACTACTCGATTGGGGATGGCTTATTAAAGTCGCTTTGGTCGCAGGCTGATAAAATTCATTCGAAGACAACTTCTGCAACTGATGCTGAAGGAGATGTCTCATGCCTGGACTAACTAGAAGAACTAAATCAGTTAGGACTGTAGGGTTAGAGTACAAGGTTCTTAAGTTTTCACATCAACACGTAGCTAGGTACCAGTTGGTGGCAGTAGAAACGTTTGTACCTTGTCTTAGCGCTAGTCTGTACGAAGTAGCGTATTCAATGGGTAATCGTCGCTATAAGGCGAGTATTCGTACAGTGCTCTACCACGTTGCCTTTTTATTCACATGGGGAAACATAACTGGGCTCGATATCGAGCGCATGCTGCTTGAGGGGAAAGGACTAGATTTTAGATGTGTAAGAAAATTTGCCAATTGGCTTGAGAAGATTATATCGCCGCCGGTTGATGGGACCCAGATAAACAAATATGTTTGTAAGATCTTACAAAGCTGCAGCACTTTCTCAATTTGGTTTGTTGAGAACTATACACCTTTGTTTGCTACCGGTATTGACGTCAATGTTAGCTATATTCGTTTAATTGAAAGCCATAAGAAAGTTTGGTCTAGTGTAATGGTGAGCGGCAGAAAAGAGCTAATCGCGCATGACCTGACGGACGATGAATTGAAAAAAATAGAGGGGTTTTTAGTAGGGCAGCTTTCAAGTGCGAACGTGACTCGCGGCTTGAATCTAAGAAACTACATCATGTGGCGCTTAGTTAGAAGGTTTGGATTAAGGCTAGGCGAGTTGTTAGCATTACGCCTAGTGGATATTGATCTGACTGGTTTATATCCTTTTTTGGAAATTATCCGCATAGAGGATAGAGGGGCAGATTATTCTGATCCGCGAGCTCCCAATAATCCACTTGTTAAAACTTTTGGTAGGCGGCTTTATTTTAGTCCTGGTGATGAGGGGATGATTAGAGCCATTGAGGAGTATGTAGATACATATAGAGTTAAAAGAAAAATAAAAGGAGGGTTTACAGCTTATCTAGACCACGAATTCCTGTTGATCTCTCACGGTAACGCCTCGCTGGGTAATCCACTATCCTGTTCAGCGGCAAATAAAGTCGCTTGCATGATTAGCAATGAGTGTGTCAAAGCTTTTCATTGGCATCTCGTACGCCACGCTGTGTTCAATAGGCTTTACGAAGCTGCAAGTTTGCTAGAGAACAATTCTACGGAAATAGATCACGTAGTTTACATGGGAGGATGGAGTAGTCCTGACTCATTAAAAGGTTATGCTCGGCGCGCGATTCGGGATAAGGCAAGAAGGGAGTTGATGAGGTTAAATTTTGAGGGGTAAGCAATGGGTATTGAAGTCAATGATTCTGGTGAATTTGAAGATGAAGTCGGGCGGCTATATGTAAGATGTAATGCTGATCCGAGTAGTCCATTTTTCATTGATGTGACGACAGATTATGTTGAAGCGGTGTGGAGAAGGGCTAGATATTCTATTGATCTAAGCAGATACCAGCTCCCAGTAGTAATTATTGAGGTGGTCAAAAAGTACCTAGTGCACAAGCTTGAGTCGGTTTGCCCTAGAATCCTGAGCTCAGTGCACGCGGGGATCTCTTGCTTGGAAAGGCACTGGCAACCTTCATGGAAGGACTTTTCAGATATGTCTCTCGGGAAATTGTTGAGCGTTATGACATCATCCCATGCGGAGGCGACCGAGTTTCGAAGGTTCTACATTTACGCTGCTTTTCAGGGGTTGGCAGGTGCGGACGAGATTCATGCATTGGAGTTAGAGGCTATAAGGCTTAAAAAGCCTCACCCAACTTTAAGGATACTGGAATGGCACGAGACGCGCGGGGCGCTAACAAGCTCCGAAATTGAAGTGGTTCGAAAAGCAATGATCATTTCTGCAGAGGGGGAATCCACGGCGGATTTCACCTCAAGGCTGTTTACTTGGATCTCGTTCGAAACATTAAAGAGACCTATCCAGTTGCATGAAATGTTCCGTGATGCATTGTGGGTACCCGATTCGATGGCAGAAGGGGGCCAATATTTCCTTAGAATGCCTAAGGCAAAATATCAAACAGGACAGGCGTCAGAGCTTTGGCCCATAACTACTCAACTTGCTAATGCCATTCTCGAGTACTCCTCATCTCCTAAGGTTAAGGCGTTACAGGAAAGGACTGGGAGGTTGTTAGTGAGTTCAAGGGAGGGAGAATCATCAAATTTTGGACGGGCGATAACTGGCTGGTGTAGCAGATTAAAGCTGATCAGTCCGCGTACGAATAGGCCTCTAATCTTGACACCCTATAGAATCCGACATAGCGGAGCTACACAGATGGCCGCCCAAGGCGCGTCTAGGGACGAGATACAATATGTACTTGAGCATGACTCCGTGCATGCAGCTGATGCTTACATTGACTGTTTGGCTTCTGAGTTTTGCCCGTTGTTGGAGCGAGCAAACAGAAAATTAGGTGGGATATTCTCAGAGTTAAATGGTTTATTTTTCGCCGGTCAGCTTGGGCATAAGAGTTCGGGGATGCCTATATTGATACCGGTCGTAAATCAGCCAGCTATAGTAGGGGAATGTGGCAAGTCCGGATCTTGTGGGCATCATCCATTTTTTAATTGTTACAATGGTTGTAGGTATTTCATTGCATGGCGCAACGCAGACCATAAAAAATCTTTAGATTACCTAGAGTCTGAATTAGAAAGATGGGGTAGAGCTGAGGGTGGAAAGGAAAGGAGTAAGATACTGAAAGAGCTGGAGCGCGTATACCAAGCGGTTAACGATGTTATGGCTAGGATCAATAGTGGGGAATGACGAAGATGGATATTCACTCAAAGTTGCGTGGTCATGGCCTCCCAGAGCCTTTGATAAATTTGGCAGCATCACTTGTTGAGGGGTTAAAGCCTTCAGTCGATTTTTTTTGTGATGAATGGAATATTCTCGACTGGGTTGAACGCCCTGGAAATCTGTCGCAATACAATTTGAGATTTTGCCGTATTAGAAATGACGAGCTTAGATTAGTTGCTAAAGTGTATATAGCAGCAAAGCGAGTCCAAGCGGGTGTAACCGCTGATGGTGCATTCGCCTCCATCGAGGCATTAGTTAGGCTTGATTTGGAAATGGGTAGTAAAGAAATCTCACGATTGAATCTATTGGATTTTAAAGCGGTTGAAAGGACCTACGCAGAGCGCGGGGTGACCGGGAAGATTTCAACTTTAACAACACTTCAGGGCTTTGCTAAATGGATGCAGAAGCGAATTGGTTTAAGGGTAATCTATGATGCTCCAAAAGGCAGATGTAAGTATGGCCGGCATGGAAGTGAAGAGGGAAGAGAGCGAAAGTTCCTACCTACAGAGGTGATTAGAGATTTATTCGGATTGGCCACTCATCCAGAACTTTCTTTTCGGGATAGATTTTATATTAGTGCGCTAGTGATTAACGCAGCTGTGGGCGGTAGAATCAATGAGCTGGCATGTCTTCCTGTAGATTGCTTGATACAGCAAGAGGGGAAATGGGTTATAAAAATATTTCCCGAAAAGGGAGGGCGATTGTACTTCCGACCATTTCCGCAAGATTTATACCCAGCAGTACGCGCAGCGGTAGAATTTATCACTGAACATACTGCGGAAGGGCGTCGTATTGTTAAGAAAATGAGATTGAATCCAGGGGTGAATTGGAAGGAAGTAAAAAAAACGCCTATTAGTTTGAAATATTATGCGCGTAAGTTTGTCGCGAAATGGGTGAGCGAATTCGATTTGTATACGCCGCGAGGGGTTTATTATCAATCTACAGGGCAATTTGTAGATGTAATTCAGTTGGTTGGACGCCTCGGGCGTGTGTCTGAGGTCGCGGCATTTCTGGGTGCCTCTACACGAACAGTTGTCAAGTTGCTTCAATGTCAGAAAGCTATGAATTCTAAGATATTTATGTATGAGAAAGCTTGGAATGAATATTTGCCTTTGACTTCAAATGTATATAAGTGGCGAAGCAGGTTGAGGCGCCACCCTCATGCTATATCGTTGCAGCGTCTTGAGGCATTTTGTGAAGTTACTGTTGCCGCTGACCGAAAA